>NZ_QTLK01000010.1:0-198304 GCF_003602705.1 Bacteroides sp. AM16-13 | reverse complement strand
AATAGCTATTAACACTTGAGGGAATAGCTGTTAACAGGTATCAGCAAGCTTTCCGCAGGCGGCGGATGAGAAATTTTCAAGGTTTCGGTGTTTTTCTTGAAGTTTTGCATGGCATATCCGTTTTTAATTTATATTTTTGAAACGTTTTCTATTAATCAATGGGACAAAGATAGAATATTTTTTCATAAATAAAACATTAGTTTTCATCTTTAATCTTAATTATTTTACAAGTCATTGATTATAAACATATAGTAAACACGTTTTTTAGTCAGCCATTTTATAGCTGCCATTTATAAATCCGGGATTAGTCTTTTAAATAAAAAAACAGAATGGATACAAATTTGGATGTATTAGGTATCATCAAGCGTGCCAAACAGGCGTTAAACCTAAAAAGAGACAGCGAACTAGCTGAATATCTGGGAGTTTCGAGAGCCACAGTCACCAATTGGGGCGCACGAAACAGCATCGATTTCCGCTTGTTGCTCGACAAATTGGGGGACAAGGTAGACTACAACTGGCTATTATTGGGAAAAGGAAATCCGAAACATCAGCCGAGACATTGCGAAAGCGAACTGGTGCAGGGAGAAGTCGAGATTATACACAATCCGAAAACACCTGAACCAATAGACGACCGTAGCGTGACATTATACGACATTACGGCAGCAGCGAACCTGAAAACATTGTTCACCAATAAAAAGCAGTATGCACTGGGGAAGATATTGATTCCCAATGTATCCGTCTGCGACGGGGCGGTCTACGTCAACGGAGACAGCATGTACCCTATATTGAAATCGGGAGACATTATCGGATACAAGGAAATCAGCAGTTTCGATAATGTCATTTATGGGGAAATATACCTGGTATCGTTTATGATTGACGGAGACGAGTATCTGGCAGTAAAATACGTAAACCGTTCGGAGAAAGAAGGGTATCTCAAGCTCGTAAGCTATAATACTCATCATGAGCCGATGGATATTCCATTCGCGTCCATCAACGCAATGGCGATTGTGAAGTTCTCCATCAGGAGACACATGATGATGTAAGTTTCACCACAGAGGACGCAGAGGACACAAAGGAACACTGATTTTTTATATTAATCCTCAAAGCCTCCACAGGATGTGTTGTATAAGCGCAGTTGCCACATATCGTACAGGCAGTCACAACTACAAGACAGCCACGACTATGAGAATGAAAAATCTGTGTTAATCCGTGTAATCTGTGGTGAAAAGTCATTATCTTTGCACATTACAAAGTTGAAAACAACAAAAATCACACTATATAATGGAAAAGAAATTCAAAAGAACCACCGTCACATCGGCACTGCCGTATGCGAACGGTCCTGTCCATATCGGTCACTTGGCTGGTGTATACGTACCGGCAGACATTTATGTGCGTTATCTGCGTCTGAAAAAAGAAGATGTATTATTCATCGGAGGTTCGGACGAGCACGGGGTACCTATCACGATTCGTGCCAAGAAAGAAGGAATTACTCCGCAGGATGTAGTAGACCGTTATCATTCGCTGATAAAAAAATCATTCGAAGAATTCGGTATCTCATTCGACGTGTATAGCCGCACCACTTCACCGACGCATCACCAATTGGCTTCGGATTTCTTCAAAACATTATACGATAAAGGCGAATTCATCGAGAAAACGTCTGAACAATATTACGACGAGGAAGCAAAAACATTCCTTGCCGACCGTTATATCACTGGAGAATGTCCCCACTGCCATTCCGAAGGCGCTTACGGCGACCAATGCGAAAAATGCGGAACCTCACTTTCTCCTACGGATCTTATCAACCCGAAAAGTGCTATCAGCGGCAGCAAACCGGTGATGAAAGAAACCAAACACTGGTATCTTCCTCTCGACAAGCACGAAGCATGGCTGCGCAAATGGATTCTGGAAGACCACAAAGAATGGCGTCCCAACGTATACGGCCAATGTAAAAGCTGGCTCGACATGGGACTGCAACCACGTGCTGTGAGCCGTGACCTCGACTGGGGGATCCCTGTTCCCGTAGAAGGAGCAGAAGGAAAAGTGCTCTACGTATGGTTTGACGCTCCTATCGGCTACATATCCAACACCAAAGAACTTCTCCCCGACAGTTGGGAAACATGGTGGAAAGATCCTGAAACCCGCCTGATCCATTTCATCGGGAAAGACAACATCGTGTTCCACTGCATCGTATTCCCCGCCATGCTGAAAGCAGAAGGCAGCTATATCCTGCCGGACAACGTGCCGAGCAACGAATTCCTCAATCTCGAAGGAGACAAAATCTCCACTTCCCGCAACTGGGCTGTATGGTTGCACGAATACCTGGCGGACTTCCCCGGCAAACAGGACGTACTCCGCTACGTACTGACCGCCAACGCACCGGAAACGAAAGACAACGACTTCACCTGGAAAGACTTCCAGGCACGCAATAATAACGAACTGGTAGCCGTATACGGTAACTTCGTGAACCGTGCAATGGTATTGACTCAAAAATACTTCGACGGGCGCGTACCTGCACAAGGTGAACTGACCGACTACGACAAGGAAACGCTGAAAGAATTTGCAGACGTAAAAGCAGAAGTGGAAAAACTGCTCGACGTATTCAAATTCCGCGACGCACAGAAAGAAGCCATGAACTTGGCACGTATCGGCAACAAATACCTGGCCGACACTGAACCGTGGAAACTGGCAAAAACAGATATGGAGCGTGTAGGTACCATCCTCAACATCTCCCTGCAACTGGTTGCCAACCTTGCCATCGCTTTCGATCCGTTCCTGCCGTTCAGCTCGGAAAAACTCCGCAAAATGCTGAACATGAATACTTTCGAATGGTCTGAACTGGGACGTGACAACCTTCTGCCTGTAGGTCACCAATTGAACAAACCGGAATTATTGTTCGAAAAGATTGAGGACGCTACTATCGAAGCACAAGTACAAAAATTGCTCGATACAAAGAAAGCAAACGAAGAAGCCAACTACAAGGCTAATCCTATCCGCCCGAACATCGAATTCGACGACTTCACGAAACTGGATATCCGTGTAGGTACCATTCTTGAATGTCAGAAAGTGCCGAAAGCGGATAAATTGCTTCAATTCAAAATCGACGACGGACTGGAAACACGTACTATCGTATCGGGTATTGCCAAGCATTATCAACCGGAAGAACTGGTAGGCAAACAGGTTTGCTTCATCGCCAACCTTGCTCCACGCAAACTGAAAGGCATCGTCAGCGAAGGCATGATTCTAAGTGCCGAAAACAACGACGGCAGTCTGGCAGTTATCATGCCGGGACGTGAGGTGAAGCCGGGTAGCGAAGTAAAATAATAAAACTTAAATAGGGAATACATGAAAAGCTATCATTGCGCATAGCCTTTTCATGTATTCTTTGCAAATAACATGAGCGAGAATCAGTCACTAAAAGAAAAGACAGCCAAAGGACTATTTTGGGGAGGATTCAGCAACGGCATACAGCAGTTGTTAAACCTGCTTTTCGGAATATTCCTCGCACGGTTGCTCACTCCGGCAGACTATGGAATGGTGGGAATGTTGGCTATCTTCTCCCTCATTGCCAGTTCGATACAGGAGAGCGGTTTCACAGCCGCCCTTGTCAACAAGAAGGAAGTGACACATAACGATTACAATGCTGTCTTCTGGTTCAATGCAGCCATCAGCTTATCCTTGTATCTGCTGTTATTCCTGTGCGCACCGCTCATTGCCGATTTTTACCATACTCCCGAACTGACACCGCTGGCACGTTATTCCTTCATCGGATTCTTCATAGCCAGCCTGGGAATATCCCACAGTGCCTATCTTCTGCGAAACCTGATGGTGAAACAGCGGGCCCTGTCCTCCGTTATCGGACTTACCGTATCCGGAATCACCGGAGTCACTCTTGCCTACTTCGGTTTCTCTTACTGGGGTATTGCCACGCAAAGCATCGTTTATGTAGCCGTCAACACAGCCTGTTACTGGCATTTTACCCGTTGGCGACCGAGCTTGCAATTCAATTTCACCCCGATTAAGGAAATGTTCGGATTCAGCGGAAAGCTATTGGTAACCAATGTATTCAATCACATCAACAACAACCTGTTCTCTGTGATACTGGGTAAGTTCTACACCGAAAAGGAAGTAGGATATTACAACCAGGCCAATAAATGGTGCGGTATGGGACAGCTCTTTATATCCGGCATGATAAACGGAGTGGCGCAACCGGTACTCACCAAAGTGTCGGACGACCTTGAACGGCAAAAACGGGTATTCCGCAAAATGCTGCGTTTCACCGCCTTTGTCTCGTTTCCCGCCATGCTCGGACTGGGAATCGTATCAGAAGAACTGATTACCATCACCATCACCGACAAGTGGTATTCCAGCATATCCATCATGCAGATTCTGTGTATCAGCGGAGCCTTCACTCCCATCGCATACCTCTATCAGCAACTCATCATCAGCAAAGGAAAATCCCGCATCTATATGTGGAACACCATAGTGCTCGGCATTATTCTACTGTCAGGCGTTCTGTTAGTCCATTCACACGGGATCTATGCCATGCTCGCCGTCTATGTATCCACCAATATACTGTGGCTACTGACGTGGCACTACTTCGTATGGCAGGAAATCGGACTAAAGCTGCGCCATGCACTGATAGACATACTTCCATACGCTGTCATTGCCGCTACGGTGATGGTAATCACCTATTATTCCACCCGTTCCATCGAGAATATTTATCTCCGCCTGGCAAGCAAGATAGTGCTCGCAGCAGCACTCTACATAGCCGCCATGTGGGGCAGTCGTTCGGTCACCTTTAAAGAAAGCATCCAGTATTTCATCAAAAAGAAGCCACATGAACCCTAATGATCTTGCCACTAAATACCGCCTTCTGAACAGTTCTTTCAAAAAGACAATGATCTATCACATAGGTATAGACGCCGGATTCTTTACCGAATATACCTATATGCTCCATGCAATGCTCTATTGCCTGCAACACAAAATACAGTTCAAGCTTTACTCCGACGACGCCAACTTCGGATGGAAAAAGGGCTGGGAAGACTGTTTCGCACCTTTCTGCGAGCAAGTGCACGAACCGTTTCACCACACCTACAACACCCATCGCCTGCCTTCATGGCAAGCATTAATGAAAGACAAAAAACTATCTAAAGCGAAGTTACTGAAATGGAAACTGAAAGTAACCTGCAAGAACATCATCGGAAAAGCCCTTGCTTTCTTCACGTATGGTAAACCGGTGTTGCTCAACTTCCAAGTGACGTTCAACCCCAACCAGCACTTCCATATCCCCGAACTGGGAATAGACGGTGACTACCTCCACACCTTCCAAAAGCTGACGGAAATCACCTGGAAACTCAACGACAACACCACACAGGAATGTCGCCAATTTGCCGCCACCCTGCAACTTCCGCCTCAATACGCAGGATGCCAAATACGCGGAGGAGACAAGATAACCGAAACCAACCTGCTGCCACCGGAACACTACATACGCCTCATCAAAGAAAAAACAGCCATCCGCGACGTCTTTGTATTGACCGACGACTACCGCCTCTTCGAGCAAGTGCAAACCCTTGCCCCGGACATACACTGGTACACCCTTTGCAGCCCCAACGAGCAAGGATACGTCAACAGCACCTTCACGCAGACCACCAAAGAACTGAAACAGAAACAAATGGCACGTTTCCTCTGTTCGATACAGCTATTGATGGATGCTTCCGTCTTTATAGGAAGTATCACCACCGGTCCCAGCCTGTTCCTATTAAAGAAGTTCTATCCGGAGATCAATCCGGCGGACTGTCTGCTCAAGGATTTCCCACAGGCATCCGTCCTCCCCATTCCGGGACGCGGGCGAGTGGCCACCGAATTTATGCAAGGAAACTTAAAGTTATAGTAACTTAGCAATATAATTACTACATTTGCAAGACAACGTGCATTAACCATTTCCGATGAACAAGAAATATACAGCCGAAGAGCTTGATTTATTACATGCCGAACTTTACGACATATTGGGAGAAACCATCCGGGTGTGTCAGAAGCACGATATTCCCTATTTTGTGATAGGCGGCACAGCCATCGGCGCACTCTACGATCAGGGAATTCTCCCCTGGGATGATGATATAGACATCGGCATGACGCGGGAGAATTACAACAAATTCTTAAAAGTAGCACCCGGAGAACTGGGCCCTTCCTACTTCCTTTCATGGATAGAAACAGACCCGCACACCCCTTATTACTACGCGAAGGTTAAGAAAAACAACACCCTTTTCGTAGAAGAAATGTTCAAGAACATCCCGATGCATCCGGGCATCTTTGTAGATATCTTCCCGTTCGACAGGATTCCCGACAACAAACTGTTGCGGCAAATGCAATCCGGCATACTCGGCTTCCTCAAATGCTGCCTGATGGGAAAAGAAATATGGATGTGGAAACACTTCGGCAAATGTGAAATAGAGAACCCTACAAACCGGGGAGCCTTCTCCTGTCTCCTGAACAGAATAGTCGACTCTCTTTTCTCTAAAAAAGCAATTTACCGGATGCTGGTATCCGTGCAAAGCTGTTTCAACTCACGAAATACCCGCTACTACAACAACGTCATGGCAACCGCCGACCACGTGACCGTAGAGAGTATCCGCCACCTGCAACCGGTGAAATTCGGTCCCCTCACCGTGACCGCTCCCGATGACCTGGAAGGGTTCTTGCGATACAACTACCCGACCTTGCATCGATTTACCAAGGAAGAACAGGAAAAAGTGAATAACCACTATCCTGCCGCCCTGTCATTCAGTACAACCCCAAAACAAGAACTATGAATATGAAATCCGCTTTAGTAGACGTCCCGGTACTTATCCTGTTCTTCAACCGCCCGCAACAGTTGTCGCAAGTGTTCGAGCAAGTGAAGAAAGCACGTCCGTCCCGGCTCTTCCTCTATCAGGACGGAGCACGAAACGAGCGCGATTTGCCCGGAATAGAAGCCTGCCGTGAAATCGTATCACAGATAGACTGGGAATGTGAAGTAGAACGCCTTTATCAGGAAAAGAATTTCGGCTGTGACCCTTCAGAATACATTTCGCAGAAATGGGCCTTCTCCAAAGTCGACAAATGCATCGTATTGGAAGACGACGATGTGCCCTCCGTCACCTTTTTCCAATTCTGCAAGGAGATGCTGGATAAATACGAACATGACACCCGCATCAGCATGATTGCCGGATTCAACCCCGAAGAAATCACCAAAGATATGCCATCCGACTATTTCTTCACCACCACCTTTTCCATTTGGGGATGGGCGAGCTGGAAACGGGTAGTCGACCAATGGGACGAGTTTTACAGTTTCCTGGACGACTCCTTCAATATGCAACAACTGGAGCAACTCATCAAGGAGCGCAAATACCGGAGCGACTTTATCTATATGTGCCAGCGGCACCGAGAACAACAGAAAGCCTTTTATGAAACTATCTTCCACGCCTCTATCCTGTTCAACTCCGGACTAAGCATCGTGCCTACCCGCAACATGATTAACAACTTGGGAGCAACGGCAGATTCCACCCATTTTGCAGGCTCGGTCCACACCCTGCCCAAGGGCTATCGCCGCATCTTCACGATGAAGCGCTATGAAGTGGACTTTCCACTGAAACATCCCCGCTACGTTATTGAAAACGTAGCCTACAAAGAGAGGGTTTACCGCATCATGGGCTGGGATCATCCATGGATCAAGATAGGACGTTCGTTCGAAGAGCTGTTCCTCAACCTGAAATACGGTAATTTTTCTATCATTACGAAAGCTGTCAAAAACCGAATAAACAAATGGCTGAAAAGAAACAAGCACCACTAAATACGTTGCTTACTATTTATTTTTACCATACCCGCCTCACACGGGAAAGTTACGAGGAATGGAAAGAATATAAATTCCCCGGACATATTTTATACGGACTTCCTCTGCTGGAAAATTACGGAATACGCTCCGTGATGCACAAATGCAAATACTTCTCCGGCCGCCTGAAACTCATGTTTTACGCCACCAAAGAGATTCTCTGCTGCAAGGAAAAATACGACGTGCTCTATGCCACCTCTTTCCGGGGGATAGAACCCGTCATCTTCCTCCGTGCACTGGGACTGTACCGCAAGCCCATCGTCATCTGGCATCACACGGCCGTCGTCACCAACCCCAAACCCTGGCGCGAACAAATCTCCCGCCTTTTTTACAAAGGTATCGACCAAATGTTCCTATTCAGCCGGAAGCTGATTCAGGACTCGCAGAAAACCCGGAAAGCTCCGTCCCACAAACTGAAACTGATACATTGGGGCCCGGACCTTCCTTTCTACGACCATCTGCTGGCAGAAATGCCCGACCGGAAGCCCGAAGGATTTATCTCCACCGGCAAAGAGAACCGGGACGTGGACACCCTGCTCCAGTCATTCTCCGCAACCAACGAGGAATTGGATCTGTACATTGCCGTCTCATGCGGCAACATCAACTATAAAAAGATACTCGACCGCTATTCAGTGCCCGACTCCATCCGTATCCACTATACCGACGGAGTGATTCCCTATGAACTGGGAAAACTGGTAGCCCGCAAAAGCTGCATCGTCATCTGCTGCCTGGACTTCCCCTACACCGTAGGACTGACCACTCTTGTGGAAGCATTCGCCCTCGGCATCCCCGTCATCTGCTCGCGCAACCCCAACTTCGAAATCGACATCGACAAGGAAGAAATCGGCATTACCGTAGAATATAACGATGTACAAGGCTGGATAGACGCTATCCGCTACATCGCCGACCATCCCGAAGAGGCACGACGCATGGGAGAAAATGCACGCAAACTGGCAGAAGAACGCTTCAACCTCGAAATCTTTTCGCGCGAAATAGCAGAAAGCTTGTTGGAAATATCAAACATTTCCTCTAAAAACCGTACATTTGCATAAACTTTTGCCCATGAGAGTCCTGATAATAAATACATCTGAACGAATAGGAGGAGCGGCCATTGCAGCAAGCCGGTTGATGGAGTCACTGAAAAACAACGGTATCAAAGCCAAAATGCTGGTGCGTGACAAGCAGACCGACCAAATCAGTGTGGTCCGCTTAAAAAGTAACTGGTTGCAAGTATGGAAGTTCATGTGGGAACGGATCGTTATCTGGAGTGCCAATCGTTTCCGCCGATACCATCTGTTCGACGTTGACATAGCCAACACAGGTACAGACATCACCTCACTCCCGGAATTTCGCCAGGCCGACGTGATCCATTTACATTGGGTCAACCAGGGAATGCTCTCGCTGAAAGATATACGGAAAATACTCACTTCCGGCAAACCTGTGGTATGGACCATGCACGATATGTGGCCATGTACCGGTATCTGCCACTACGCACGGGAATGTAAGAACTATCAGCAGGAGTGTCACGACTGCCCTTACATCTACAAAGGCGGCGGCCGGAAAGATTTATCTTACCGCACTTTCCGCAAGAAACAAAAGTTATATAGCTACGCTCCCATTCATTTCGTCACGTGCAGTCACTGGCTGAAGGAACAAGCACAGACCAGCGCATTGTTTGAAGGGAAAAGCGTCACCAATATTCCGAACGCTATTAATACCAACCTGTTCAAACCCATGAACAAAAAAGAAGCACGTGCCAAGTTCATGTTGCCGGAAGGTAAGAAACTGGTTCTGTTCGGCTCATTAAAGATCACCGACAAACGGAAAGGAGTCGACTATCTCATTGAAGCCTGCAAACTGCTAGCAGAAAAGCATCCGGAATGGAAAGAGTCACTGGGGGTAGTCGTATTCGGCAACCAGTCACAACAATTGCAGGAGCAGCTTCCTTTCCATGTCTACTCGCTCCCTTACATCAAGAATGAGCATGAGATAGTAAATATCTACAATGCCGTAGACCTCTTCGCCATCCCGTCTCTGGAAGAGAATCTTCCTAACATGATTATGGAAGCAATGGCCTGCGGAGTACCCTGTGTCGGCTTTAACGTAGGAGGTATCCCCGAAATGATCGATCATCTGCACAACGGTTATGTGGCACAATACAAATCTCCAGAAGATTTTGCCAACGGCATACATTGGATATTGACGGAACCGGAATACGATGAACTCTCCGCACAAGCCTGCCGCAAGGTCTTGGGCAATTATTCGGAGAGCATCGTCGCAAAGAAATATACAGATGTCTACAATAAAATAACAGGGAAATATGCATAGTGTCCATCCTACTCCCAAGTTCTCTATCATTACGGTGACGTACAATGCTGAAAAGGTATTGGAAGACACGATTCAGAGTGTCATTTCACAGACCTATCATCACATAGAATACATCATCGTAGATGGAGCTTCCAAGGATGGAACCATTTCTATTATCAACCGCTACCGCCCGCACATACACACCGTTGTCAGCGAACCGGACAAAGGACTGTATGACGCTATGAATAAGGGCATCGCCCTTGCCAGCGGCGATTATCTCTGTTTCCTGAACGCGGGCGACTGTTTTCACGAGGACGACACACTACAACAAATGGTGCATACCATCAACGGCAGCGAACTGCCCGATGTGCTTTACGGAGAAACCGCTATCGTAGACCAGGACAGGCATTTCCTGCGGATGCGCAGATTGTCCGCCCCCGAAACGCTCACCTGGAAAAGTTTCAAACAGGGTATGTTAGTCTGCCATCAGGCATTCTTTCCCCGTCATACGCTGGTAGAGCCCTACAACTTGAAATATCGTTTTTCTGCCGATTTCGACTGGTGCATCCGTATTATGAAGAAAGCGCGCACCTTACACAATACCCATCTGACGATTATCGATTATCTGGATGAAGGAATGACTACCCGCAATCAGAAAGCCTCCCTGAAAGAGAGATTTCGCATCATGGCGAAGCACTACGGGCTGATCGGCACCGTAGCACATCATATATGGTTTGTGATCCGTGCGGTGATTCACCGGTAAAGCTGGTTCTCTTTAAAATGTTGCAGGCAGCGCAAGCAACTGGTACATCAGCGTACGTGCCATACGTATCTGCCCTTTTGTACTAGGATGTAAACGGTCATATCCTGCGTCGTAGAAGTAAATCAGTTGTTCTTCCACCATCGGGTTCAGCCCGGTTACCGCATTAAAATCAATTACGGGCACTCCCCACACATTACCGGCTTCCTTGACGGCCTGCACGTAGGCATCCACATATTCACCACAACTATTCTGATAGTTTTCATCCGGTTGCACGTTCTTCTCTCCAAAATCCGCCAGTGAGCGGTGCAACGGGGTTAATAGTACAATCTGCTTATCCGGAAACAGTTGTTTCAGCCTGTTGATTCCGATGTTGATACGTCCTTTATACGTGTTTCCATCCATTATAGGCGTACGTTTCTTGCGGGTTTCCAGCCTTTTGACCTGTCCGCGGGCTGCCATCACCTGTTCTTCTGTTTCCGTAAACCACTCTCCGATAGGCACACCGTCATTAAAATCATTCGTACCCATCAGAATCAAGATAGCATCCACTTCTCCACCGTGTTCCTGCTTCAGTTTCTCGGCCTGACGGGGCACATCATTCCATTGTCTGCCGCTGATACCATATACATAAGGAGTAATCCCCAGCCATTCCTGCAGGAAATCCCAGTATTTCTTTATTTTGTCACCATAGCAGTTGGGATCTGTAATAGAGTCTCCCAAATACCCCACTCTTTTTCCTTGCCACGGATGCCGGACAGCTCCATTATTCGTTTCAGCAGAGTTTGCAACTTTAGATGTTTGATTCTGTCCGCACAGAAAAGAGGAACAGAAAAACAGAATGGTACATGCGAGTAATAATTTGCTTTTCATCGGTATTATACATTAAATGAGAGATTTGTATCTAATATCCTGCAAATGTAATTCAAAAATAGGTAGTTTCAATCAATTTGGGCAGTCAATCTCATCCATACAACCGGACAGACAAACGGGTCTCTATTTGACGATTCTTGCTAAAATGCAGGTTTACAGTATTTTTTCATCAAAGTTATCATTGAGTTTTACACCTAAAATCCTATCTTTGTCACAAACTAAAAGAAAAATTGGATGTTTAACTCATTTTCATTCCATAAGGATTCCGTTCTGTAAATAATCTGTAAGCCTTCCTCTCATTACAGATTATCCCTTATGTTTTCTGACATATTCTTGTCAGAGTTATTTTCTATATCTAAATTTTAAACTATTTGTATGGTCAAATGGTCACAAGCATCGTCACATGCCTTCATTTACCGTACAGCTAAAACATTAAAAAACAATGAGTAACGAATTAAAAACAATCCACGAATTCGATTTTACACTGATATGTAATTACTTCAAAGGACTAAAACGTCAAGGTCCGGGAAGCCCTGAAGTCACACAAAAAGCTCTAAGTTTCACCAACGAACTGTCTGACGAAGCTAGAATAGCCGATATAGGCTGTGGCACAGGCGGGCAGACAATGGCATTAGCCAACTATACGAAAGGGCAAATTACAGGCATCGATCTTTTCCCCGACTTCATCGAAATATTCAACAGAAATGCAATAGAAGCCCATTGCGAAGACAGAGTAAAAGGCATTGTCGGTTCTATGGACGCTTTGCCGTTTCAAGAGGAAGAACTCGATCTGATCTGGTCCGAAGGAGCTATCTATAATATAGGATTCGAACGCGGCATGAATGAATGGAACAAGTTCCTGAAAAAGAACGGATTCATCGCTGTAACGGAAGCATCCTGGTTCACCCCGGAACGCCCCTCCGAAATAGACGACTTCTGGATGGCTAATTACCCGGAAATCGATACGATTCCGAGAAAAATAGCACAAATGGAGAAAGCCGGATATATCCCGACAGCCCATTTCATCTTACCGGAAAATTGCTGGACCGAGCATTTCTATGCTCCCCAATTCCCGGTTCAGGAAGCCTTTCTGAAAGAATATGCAGGAAATGAAGCTGCCGCAGACCTTATCGCCGGTCAACGACACGAAGAGAGCCTATATAATAAGTATAAGGAATACTACGGCTATGTATTCTATATAGGACAAAAAAGATAATTGACTATCTGCCGGAGAAGTTAGCAAGATAGGATAACTCTCCGGCATTTATTATCCTTTATTTTGCAGAAGATATGGAAACGAAAGATATAAATAAGGAAGAATATCAGTTACGGATCAACAAAGTGACCGACTATATCCATCAAAACATTGACCAGCCGTTATCATTACAGAAAATGGCGGGTATCGCATGCTTTTCTCCTTTCCACTTCCACCGCGTATTTACAATCCTGACCGGCGAAACGCCTACGGATTATATCAAACGCACCCGGATTGAAAAAGCAGCCCTATTATTAAAACAAAACAAGGAACTTTCCGCCACCGAAATTGCCGCCCTTTGCGGCTTTAGCAGCCTTTCGCTGTTAAGTCGCAATTTCAGGCTGCATTTCAGTATGACGATCCGGGAGTTCCGCTCACTAAAATAAAACGCTAAAGAATATGGAAAAAGAAAATAAGATTCTGATTTTTCGAACTTCTATCACCAAAAGATGTGACATCAAACGCATAGGAAAACTTTTGGCAGAGTTCCCTCAAATAGACAAATGGAATGTGGACTTTGAGGACTGGGAGAAAATATTAAGAATCGAGTGCAGTGGTATCACTGCACTCGAAATATCAGAAATACTCCGGAATAATCATATTTTTGCCAGCGAACTGGAATAAAACGGAGGGAAAGAAGTCTCAAACTCCCAACAATTGTTTCAATTCACCCATTCCTTCAGAAGCCCCCTTCTGAATTACATGTATCGAACGGGAAGTATGCGTATCTACCGGTTTCGGATCAATCAGATACACCTCTGCTCCTCTCGGTACATAATGAAGCAGCCCCGCCGCAGGATATACATTAAGCGATGTACCGATAATGACGAAAATATCCGCTTTCTCCACATAGCGGATAGCTGTTTCAATTTCCGGCACAGCTTCTCCAAACCATACAATGAAAGGTCGTAATTGAGTGCCGTCACCGGCCTTGTCTCCCATCTTCACTTCATATTCTTCCGGTTTCAGCTCTTTTATAAATTGAGGATTATATGGATCTCTACTAGAACATACTTTTGTCAGTTCGCCATGCAGATGAATAATGTGGCTGCTTCCGGCGCGTTCATGCAGATTATCTACATTCTGCGTCACCACCGTTACATGGAAACTTTTCTCCAGTTCCGCCAACAACTCATGTCCACGGTTCGGTTTCACCTCCAACAACTGTTTCCGGCGTTCATTATAGAAATTAATCACCAGAGCCGGGTCCCGCTGATAACCTTCAGGAGTAGCCACCTGCTCCACAGGATATTTATCCCACAAACCGCCCGCATCCCGAAATGTACTGATCCCACTCTCGGCACTCATACCGGCACCCGTCAAAACTACCAGATTTTTCATTACTATTCCTCCTTCTTTTTTAATAGCCACACAAATGTAATCAGAATCATCGAATAAAAGAAGACTTTCTTACGCTTAATCTAACCTGATATATACGAAACTTTAAGATGAAAGATACAGATAGTTAGTGTCAGACATACTAAGATTTATTCGTCTGACTATAGTTATATTTACATCTGACTATAGTTATTCTTTCGTCTGACTATAGTTAGACGAAAAGTAAACTATAGTCAGACGATTAATTATCTGCATAAACAAACCTAAATAATCAGAATAAGCCGATTAAATCCTACGAACAAAAAACTAATTCTTTAAAGAAAAGCGATTAACTTTCACAGATATAAGAATTTTTAAATAGCAAATGCTAAATCATTCAAATAAAACACGTACTTTTGCGTTTCATAAATTTGCAATTGATTGAAAGCTAAAACCATGAAGGTGATACATTTCAATCGCCAACAAAAAACATTATATGGATAAATTCAGTTACTCTATTGGCCTCGGAATTGGTCAAAACTTATCAAGCATGGGAATCGAAAACCTTGCGGTAGATGATTTCGCACAAGCAATCAAAGATGTATTAGAAGGTAATCAGACGGCTATCAGCCACAATGAAGCCCGCGAAATAGTGAACAAATATTTCGAAGAATTGGAATCTAAGATGAGTGCCGTTGCTATTGAGCAGGGACAGGCATTCCTCGAAGAAAACAAAAAAGGACCGGGCGTAGTTGTCCTTCCCAGCGGACTACAATATGAAATCATCAAAGAAGGTACAGGTAAAAAGCCGAAAGCTACCGATCAGGTAAGATGCCACTATGAAGGTACATTGATCGACGGTACACTGTTCGACAGCTCTATCCAACGCGGAGAACCGGCTGTATTCGGTGTCAACCAAGTAATCCCGGGATGGGTGGAAGCTTTGCAGCTGATGCCGGAAGGTTCCAAATGGAAACTGTATATTCCGTCAGAACTCGCTTATGGCGCAAGAGGTGCCGGAGAAATGATTCCTCCTCACAGCACACTCATTTTTGAAGTAGAATTACTCGAAGTATTATAAATAAAAAATTTCAAAGCAAAATGAAAAAAGTTAGTATTTTTATGGCAATCGCCGCTGCAGCAAGCCTTGCTTCTTGTACAGCTCAAGCTCCTAAAGCAAATCTGAAAACAGACATCGACTCACTGTCGTATTCTATCGGTATGGCTCAGACTCAAGGTCTGAAAGGCTATCTGACAGGTCGTCTGGATGTTGATACTACTTACATGGCAGAATTCATCAAAGGTTTGAACGAAGGCGCAAACAAGACTAGCAAAAAAGACATCGCTTACATGGCAGGTCTGCAAATCGGTCAGCAAATCAGCAACCAGATGATGAAAGGTATCAACCAGGAATTGTTTGGTACAGACTCTACTAAAACTATCAGCAAAGAAAACTTCATGGCAGGTTTCATCGCAGGTACTTTGGAAAAAGGCGGCGTAATGACTATGGAAGCAGCTCAAGAATATACTCGTACAGCTATGGAGACTATCAAAGCAAAAGCTTTGGAAGAAAAATATGCTGACTATAAAGCTGAAAACGAAAAATTCCTTGCTGAAAACAAGACTAAAGACGGCGTAAAAACTACTGCAAGCGGTCTGCAATACAAAGTAATCACTGAAGGTAAAGGTGAAATTCCTGCTGACACTTGCAAAGTGAAAGTGAACTACAAAGGTACTTTGATCGACGGAACAGAATTCGACAGCTCTTACAAACGTAACGAACCGTCTACTTTCCGTGCTAACCAAGTAATCAAAGGTTGGACAGAAGCATTGACTATGATGCCTGTAGGTTCTAAATGGGAACTTTATATCCCACAAGAACTTGCTTACGGTGCAAGAGAATCTGGCAACCAAATCAAACCGTTCTCTACTTTGATTTTCGAAGTTGAACTGTTGAGCATCGAAAAAGATAAGAAATAAGAAAGTTCTTTTCTAAATAGAAAAAGGAAAGAGGCGCAAAACGTTTGTGCCTCTTTTTTTTGCTTTTTCCTATTTTTTTTCTCCGAAAAGAAGAATAATTAAAATAAATCTCTATATTTGCTTACTATTTGATAACAACAGGAAATTACAATTTATTATTATGGAAAGAATAGACAACCTCGACAGGCAGATCCTAGAGATTATCTCCCAGAATGCCCGCATCCCTTTTAAAGACGTAGCAGCCGAATGTGGAGTATCACGCGCAGCTATCCATCAGCGTGTGCAAAGACTGATTGACCTAGGTGTCATTGTAGGCTCTGGTTACCATGTGAACCCGAAATCATTGGGCTACAGAACTTGTACATACGTGGGTATCAAGCTGGAAAAAGGCTCCATGTACAAATCTGTCGTAGCAGAATTACAAAAGATTCCCGAAATAGTGGAATGTCATTTCACTACAGGCCCGTACACAATGCTGACAAAACTTTATGCATGCGACAACGAACATCTGATGGATTTGCTGAATAACAAAATGCAAGAAATACCAGGTGTAGTAGCTACCGAGACTCTGATTTCTCTGGAACAGAGTATCAAGAAAGAGATTCCCATCCGCGTTGAAAAATAATTGTGATGGAGTTTCTAAATGAATATCACCTTGCAGGGTTATTCATCGGAATCTGTACCTTTTTGATTATCGGCCTTTTTCACCCCGTCGTGGTAAAGGCCGAATATTACTGGGGCACAAAATGCTGGTGGATATTCCTGATACTCGGCATTGCCGGTGTGATTGCCTCCTTAAGTATCGATAATGTGATCTTATCTTCTTTATTAGGCGTGTTTGCGTTTTCTTCCTTCTGGACGATCAAAGAGGTTTTCGAACAGGAAGAACGGGTACAAAAAGGATGGTTCCCCAAGAATCCGAAGCGCAAATATAAGTTCTAGAAGCAAAGGATTACAGTTTTTTCTCGAAAGAATTTGCATAATTCGACGGAAAATACTACTTTTGTCACCGCATCCAGTTAATGGATACATCGGGCTTTTAGCTCAGTTGGTTAGAGCAACAGACTCATAATCTGGAGGTCCTTGGTTCAAGCCCAAGATGGCCCACGAAAAACTCCTGTAAGTGAAATACTTACAGGAGTTTTTCTTTTATACGGTCAGAATAATGAGATTTACAAAATTAGGAACAGTGCTCCATATTGAAATAAGAATATCAATACTAAATGATTCCAAAGTGCTTCAAAGCCTTACACAAACCGTCATTCTCAACGGTATCAGTAACAAAATCGGCTGACGCCTTGACAGTCTCCGATGCATTTCCCATAGCTACCCCGATTCCGGCAGCTTTCAGCATAGGAATATCATTACCGCCATCACCGCAAGCCATTATTTCCGCCATCTCAATCCCATAATAATCGGCAAAAGCTGAAAGTCCGGTTGCCTTACTGATTCCTACAAGGTTCACATCAGCAAATAAGGGATGCCAGCGTGATAAGGAAAGGTTAGGCAGAAGCGGCATTACTTGCTGTTCCATTTCATCATCGATATAAAAACAAAGCTGGCAACACTCTTTTCTGTCAAATAGTTCTTCAATGTCTACAACGGCAGGGATGGGATGTTCCACGATTTTGGCTATCCGTTCGACAGTCGGAGTCAGCCGATTGACAAACACGCCTTCATCCAGTTCAATAGCAACTGCGAAATCAAAAGCCTTTGCTATTTCCATGGCTTTCTTAAAATCATCCTTTGGAATAAGGTATCTCCTTATCACAGTGCCATCCAGTAAGACACAGTCAGCTCCATTCAATGCAATAATTCCATCATACGGAACAGCAGCTATTTCATGAAGGTCACCCGCTGCTCTACCGGTAGCAATGACTATTCGAACCCCACGGTCATGAATCTCCTTAAGAGCTTCAACAGAAGATTGTAGTACTTTATGAGTTTCAAAACTCACCAATGTTCCATCTACATCGAGCATGATTGCTTTTATCATAACATCTATATTTTTTATTTACAGTCTATTACCCAGCGACAAAGTTACTGAAAAAAATCCCCATAGCAGGTATACCTCCAATACATAAAACAAAAAAGGCAAAAGGAAACGAGATCCTTTTGCCCTATACCTATTGATACCTACTGAAAAATGATAGTTAACGTTTAGCGGAAGTCCTTCAACTCTTCCTGCAATTTCTGACGGGTAAAGAATATGCGGCTTTTTACAGTACCTAACGGAAGATTCAACTTCTCTGCAATCTCACGGTACTTGAATCCTGAAACGTGCATAGCAAACGGAACTCTGTATTCTTTAGGCAGAGCATTGACTACGCGGTGCATTTCCTTTAAATCGTAAGCTCTTTCTGTACTTTCAAAACCTGACTCTTGTGGCAGATTCAGATGATAGAGGTTTTCAGTCTGATCGACAAATGTCTGATCGCGCACTACTTTGCGGTAATTATTAATAAAGATGTTCCGCATTATAGTATACATCCATCCTTTAAAATTTGTGTCGGGGGTATATTTGTCTTCGTTATCCAATGCTTTTAATGAGGTTTCCTGTAACAAATCGTTTGCTTCTTCACGATCGGTTGTCAGTTTGTATGCGAAGCGGAGTAATTCATCCTGTACTCCTATCAGATCTTTCCTGAAGCTTAAACTTTTCATATACGTTATTTTTAAATTGTGAGTATTCGTTGTTATAATTTTGATGTTGCAAGTTTACGGGTTTTCAACAAATGTGGCAGGTGAAGAACAGACATTGTTTAGGGGAAAATCTATCGGTTGATAGAATTTAGGTCATTTTTGATAGTATTCAGGTGGTTTTAATCTGCCGGGATAGCAAAAATCCCATTTTGAAGTCACACCTGACTCAAAATGGGATAACACAAACAAAACAAACAATATTAGCGATTTTCACAAACAGCTGTCTTTTTATATTAAAAAAATCATAAGACTTAATTTAGAATATGTCGCTTTAACATTCTATTTATGGGAACAAAAGTATTACTTTATGGCAAAAAGGAACGCATAATTTAAGAATAGTTATAAAGAATAATTGTTTTATGTATAAAAAATTGTATCCAACTATAAAGAATTGTATCTCATAGTCAGTACAAAAAGAGAGATAAATTAGTCTTTCGGCGATATTTTATAATATCACACATTCCAAAGTGATGTAAATTCTCCTACTTCTTTTTTCACATAAGAATTAATTTCTATATTTGGGCAATGTACAACCAAATACCAATTTATTATCTATGACTGATACTATTTCTTATCAATATGCAGCTCCTTCCACATTGCAACGGTCGGCCGATCAGGACGAACTATTTCTTGCCAAATATAGCGAAATAGAAAAGAGAGAAGCCCCCTGTTTCTTTTGGGGAAAGCTGACGCAACCTTATATGACGGCACGTTGCCTCATTGCGTTATCCAACGTTGTGCAATCCAGTTTCAATCTGACACCAGCACAGCTTGCGATGCTGAAAGATCCGATTGTAACGGCTGGAAATAACCGTCTGCGCTTTGAAGGATTTTCTAATTGTGCAGGTGTATACGCCAGGGTCGATGTACTTCCTGATGGACACGACGGAGAATTCTTGGAAAACGGGACAACGAATGTAGATTTTAATCCCGGAATGATTTCCGCTTTAGGAGGAATAGGCAGACAAGAAAATGTAGTAATGTCGGTCGGCCCCAAAGAAGTGGGACTCTATAATAAAGGTGAGAAGGTGATAGAGCGAAAAGTACCTCTTCCCGTAAAATGGATAAAGGGACTGACTACGGTACAGATTTATCAATCCGTTGCCGAAAAGGTCTATTCCTTCAATCGCATACAAACCTTACAACTCTTCCAGACACTACCGAAAAGTAGTGTGAAATGTGACTATTATTTAGTAATGCGCGGTCAAAAACCGGCCTTTTCACCGGTGAAAAGTATGAATGCCATCTGCATCGGAGGACTCCACCGTTTGCGCTTACTCGAACCCTTGCTTCCGTTTGCTGATGAACTGAAAGTATTTGCACATCCTACTATGCAATCTACTATCTGGCAACTCTATTTCGGTCCGGTCCGCTTCAGCCTTTCTCTTTCCCGCGAATGTTGGAGAGGATTCTCCGGAGAAGGTGCCGCACTGGAATCTCTGCTCGAAGATGTACCTGAAAGATGGATAGAGGCGATGGATAAATACAGTTACGCCAACCAACAGTTCAACCCTACGCTTTTTGCCATAGAAGAGCATATTGACCTGGATAAGGTAGATTCTCTCTCGGCACGATTGGCAGCAATGGGTTTGCTGGGATTCGATTTGGATGAAAACAGTTTCTTCTACCGCCGCCTGCCTTTCAAAACCGAACGTATTTTGAGCCTCAACCCGCGAATGATAGCTGCAGAAAAGTTGCTGGAAGAAGACAAAGTAGAAATCATTGCGAATGATGGCAACCGGACGGAAGCCCGTGTTGCAGGAAGCGGAGGAGTGAGGCATACCGTCATTCTGGACAGGGAGAACGAAAAAGAACGTTGCACTTGCACTTGGTTCAGCAGTAATCAGGGAGAACGGGGAGCTTGCAAACATATTCTGGCAGTAAAGAAACTAGCGCAATGGAAGAACTAAAAAAAGAACTGGAGAAGTTATCCAAAGCCTATGTGGATACTCCGGAGAATGAAGAGAAGATATTAATCCCTTTTATCAAGAGATTATTGGAGTTGCCAATGAAGGACAGGCGGAAGTTGCTGCCGCTTATCCGGGAATTGCAATGGATAAAAGGCAGGTTCGCTGGTTTCAGCAGTGAGACAACCTGTAGTGCGGCACGGGCACATTTTCTATCGGCAGTACAGTTTGTATGTGCCAACAGACGGGAGATGGATATGGCATATCATGTGAAGTTTGATATGCTTTGCAAACTACTCCCGCTTTACAACCCTGCCTGGCTGACAGATTTTATCAACGATGACAAAACATGGTTCAATTTCGATCTCAATTACGAAGAACTGATGCAGCTCATGGATATGGGTTACCTCAAAGAAATCGCTCCAAGCCGTATTGCACATGTACTCCCCTGGATTACCCGCATCAGAAATAAGAATCCCAAAGGAGACGATACTTTCAACAGTGAACTACTACTCAAACGGGATATTACACTGAAAGAACACATCTGGACGCTTTTCGAACACGAATCAATCATCGGTTATCAGGATGATTGTGCCAAAAATGCTTATAAAAAAGGAATCACAATACGGGATGAAAGTATCAGCGCGGCCCTCTATCGCTTTTCACTGGACGGCCATCTGGATAGAGAACGGCTACTAAGAGCCACCCTCGCCACTTTTCACCGGAGCTTCAAAAAAGACATGGCAGGATGGTTTGCCAGATTCTTTGAAACGCTGCAACCGACCACCGGAGAATCGTTATCCTTACAGGAAGAGATCATGCAAACATTCACTTCTTCCTACACCAAGCCGGTAAATATAATGTTGCAACAGTTGAAGAGCATTGCAGACGAAGAAGGATTCCGTTATCAGGAATTCATCGAACGGGCAACCACCCTTTTCTTCTCCAGTCCCAAAAACTCGCTATTAACCATTTACTCCATCTTTGAAAAGATCGTTGCGCAACATCCCGAGATGAAAGAGCCTTGTTGTATCACTCTCTGCCAACTATTCTTGAAGAAGGACGAAAGCCTGCAAAAGAAAGCTGCCAACTTTATTTCAAAGTATGGGGATGCCTCTTCGTCCAATCTCCAAGAAACACTACAGTCTTATCAACCGGAGATGTTTCAAAGCGTGCAAGCGATACTCGCATCTTTCAAGCCACAGTCTATAGATTCACAGTCTACAGAACCACACCTTGCAGAAGAAGCAAATGCAACAGATACAAGTGTGACAAAAGACATTCTTCATACAGAAGGAGAGAATACAGAAAGAAATAGTACAGATGAAAATAGTACCGAAAACTCCCTCCTCTCCGAAGAGCCACCTCTGGAAGCCATCCGCATTTGCCGGGAAGACAACCGTATTCCATTCCCTACCAACAAAGAAGATTTCCTGTTTCAGCTTAGCCGTTTGTTCGACATGGAGGAGAACTGGGAGATAGAAACAACGATTGCCGCTATCATTGCTTTCCATCCCCAACTGGATAAAGAAGACCTCAACCGGATGGAACCTATTTTCCAACGGGCAGCCAATATTGTTGCCAATAGTTGGGAACCATACGAAGATCTCCTTGCCACTTTCCTGTTGGAATACCAACGCTTATGGGCACAGACAGACAACTCCAACACAGGAGTTTTGAGAAACATGTTCACCCGGCTGGAAGAGAAACTGAAAGGAATAGATAAAAACAGGGGAGCTTACGACGAACGTTCCTTCAAACGACTTGCTGACTGGAAACCCGGTTACAGCAACGCAACCTGTTTCATACCTATCCAACAGTTATGGCTGAATGTGATCCGCCAAATAAAAGGAGGAAATTCATTGCCATTGCTTTCTACTCCCACCCATACCCCGGCATACCTACAAGCCACCGAACTGATACGCCGGCTTGCCGCATACCAGGAAGCAGGAAAGAAACCTTGTTCGTGGGATTTCCAACTGGCTATTGCCCGTTGTGCCATGGAAGACAAAGAAGAAGCCATCGCCACCGCCCGGCAACTGTTACAAGATGAGTACCTGCATCTCTGTCTGTTCTTATTGGACGAAAACACGCAACCCGAACCGCCCTACAACCATCCAACCGCCTGGATAGCCGCCGGACTGGTAAAAGCACCGGAGACGGAATTTAAAGCATTCAAGTCTTTCTCCTGTAACACATTGCCACACAATCATCTGACAGGAGACTACGAGTGGAAAGAAGTGAAACCTAAAGAAAACTCATACGAAACGGACAGACGCCTGCTTCAACTTGATTCTCACAAATGGCACAAATATATCGAACGCAACAGCCATCAGCTATGGCAGGAACATCTGATTATTAACAGCAAATACAACATGGATGACTCCCGCTACATGGAACCTCTATTGTGTTGCTACCCTAACCGCCCGGAACCGTTGATAGCCCAAATTATCTCCAATTACATGGCTTTCGGCAGTCCACAGGAAGACAGCAAACGCACCCTTGCCTGTGCCTTACGCATGTTGTTGTCTTTCCATTGCCCGCTCAAAGAAATGAGTCTACTCCTATTAAGCGGCTCGCTGCTTTTTGTAGACAAAACAGTCCGTTCCTATGCAGCAGAATTATGGATAGAAGGACTCTCCACAGGAAGAATAAACAACCACCGGGTAGGAGAAATCCTGGCCCGGCTTATCAACATGGAACTTGCTCCGTTAAAACGCTTCACCACACAAGTGTACGAAAGCATGTACAAACGAAGCGCTTTCCACAACCGCCAACTGGAAGAACTGCTCACTGTATTTATCAGCGGATTGCCCGACAAACCCGTCACCGGACTCAAACAACTGCTCGAACTCTATCTGGAACTATTGACCATCAACCGCAGCAAAGTTACAAACGAACAACTCTTGCAACGCCTGCAAGAATGGGCAACGAACAGCAATTTGAAGAAAGTGACCACTTCACTCAACAAACTATAATTAATTCATGATTATGACCCTAGAAGAACGCCTCAACGAAATAGTAGAAAAGCAACAGGGTGATGCCATCATCCCCTTTCTGCAAGGACTCACACAGGAAGAACGAAAGAGCCTGGTACCCCGCCTGAACAAACTGGAAGAATACTACAGTAAATTCGTGCAACTTAACGAGAACACATACGGTACACGGGGGACTTCCGCACAGCATCGTATCATCAATCTTACCGCTCTCGTTATCTATTCGCTGAAAGAATTCCGTAAACACCAATGGGGAATCAACACCGAGCAACTGAATGAATTGATCCCGTGGTACGTCCCCTCCTGGCTCGACAGCTTCTTCAAAGAAGGTGAAGGCAAAGAATTCGGCGGTTTCTACGGAATGGATTACGAAGTCCTGATGGATTGGATAGAGCAGGGAATACTTACTGTGACACCTTCTCCACAAACCATTGCGGGTTATCTGGTAAGCTACATCAACACCACTGCTATACTGCAAAAACGCGAAATCACACTTAAAGAACATATTTGGTATCTCTTTGAGTACGACTGTGGACAGAACTGGATGGATAACCGAAATGGCGGACACCCCTACTATCCTTACAAATATCTTATCGAAAACGGGAAACTAGACCGTATGCGTGTATTAAGAGAATCTCTGCTCGCTGTCAACCGAAATATGAACAAGAACCTATGCGGCTGGTTTGCAGGCATGTTTACCGCACTTACCCCCAGCATAGAAGAACAACTCGCGTTACAACCGGAAATATTAGCCGTCCTGTCCGCCCCTCACAGCCGCCCGGTCAATATCATGCTCGGACTGCTGAAGGGCTTATGCAATCATCCGCAATTTCGGATCGAAGAGTTTCTAAGTCAGACTTCCGTTCTTTTCGCTTCAGATGTGAAGGCAATTCACCAAAACACATTGGCCGTACTCAATAAACTGGCAAAAGAAAGAAAAGAATTTCGTGACGCCATCTGTTGTGTTGCCGCACAAGGGTTGATGAGCCGGGAAGAATCTACTCAAAGCAAAATAGTCAAACTGATCCTGACGTATGGAGAGACAGAATCTGCCACATTAAGAGAAGCACTCTCCGTATATACAGAAACGATGTTGGCAAACACTAAAAAAGAGCTGAAGGCTTATTTGGAGAATAATGAGTCTGGCCATACTCCTGCGCATAATGAAGGGGCTTCCGCCCACTCCGAGCAGCCCGACAACGATTCCGCCTCTTTCGTGTATGAACCGATACTCCCCATCATCCGTGAGGACAACCGGATACAGGAAATTGCTTCCCCCGAAGACCTGCTATTTCTTGCCAGCCAAGTGCTGGATGGGAACGAGATCTATCACTTCGACCTGCTCCTCGGTGCCTTAGTGCAATGGGACCGTCAACAGGACACAAAACAAATCTCACAATGGACACCCATCCTTCAACGCGCTTACAAACTACTGATAAGCGGAGGAAGTTCACGAAACGGCCTATTAGACCAACTGATGGCAACTTTCCTCCTTGATTATGCAAAACTACTGGTTAAACGCTTTCCTAAAGAAGCAAAAGAGCTAAGTGACTTGCATCAGAAAATGGTACAGAAAGACGAACTGCAGAAAGGTAAATGGAACTATCGTAATCTGCAGAAACTCACCATCCGTCAGAAAACGAACCAAAAAGAGAAATTCCCTGTTCACAAGCAGCTATTATGCCGAACACTAGACCTTTTGGAAAGTAAGGAGAAACCTTTACCCCTATTGTCCACTCCCACCCATATACCTATGTTTATTGCCCCGGCAACCCTGATAGAAAGATTAAAACAATATCAGCAAGCAAACGCCGAGCCAGACGATATGGATATGCAAACGGCACTCTCGCGAGTGGCACTGGATGATTCATCACAAGAGCTCCCTATCCTCCTTCAAGACTTAAAGGGGGAATACCAACGTTTACTTTCTTTCTTGTTGGGAGCAGAAAACGCACTCCCTCAAGCACCCTTCACCCATCCTTCCTGGTGGATGACAGCAGGGCTCATCAAGTCACCGGAGACAATCTACTCCGAATTCAAAGATTTCTCTTACAGTAAAGGTTCACGCGAATTCCTGACCGGAAACTTTGTATGGAGAACCTATCTGCAAACTCACTCATATACCGATTACAACAAAAAAGTAGTAGAATGGAACTCTGCAACTCTTACTTTCGATATTCCGGAAAGCAAGAACTCTCATGTAGCCAATAAAAACGAATACAATGAGAAAATCAGTTACCATTCATACGATTCGCATCCGTTAGTGGTCGAAATGTATCCGCTGATAGAGCGCTTCGACGATATACAAAATGACTTGCCACGTTTAGCATGGTTAACTCCCAATATGCCGGAACCATTATTAGTATGGTGTATCCGCAGTGCCATTTACGATCCGATGTTAAATGAGGTTAGGGAAATAGGCATCACCAAAGCCACCATCGAAGCACTTCATCAGTTAAGACACACCTGGCATGAGGCGTCTTACATACTGGAAGCCAGTTGTATGTTAGTAGCAGATAAGACTTCCCGTTCTTATGCCGCCGAAATCTGGATAGACCGTGTCGGCAAAGGATGCATAGACAGTAAGCGCATAGGTAAAATCTTAGGTTCACACCAACATACCGGCTGGGGACCGCTGAAAAGACTCACCGACCTGATACAGCAACAAATGATGAATGTCAGTCCCCTGCACAACCGGGAGCTGGAGAAACTAATCGTGGCAATGCTGACCGGACTTCCGGAGAAGCCGATCAAAGACTTAAAAAAGTTGTTGGAGATCTATGCGGAACTGTTATCAATCAACCACAGCAAAGCCAAAGACGAACAGGTTTTGCACCTGTTGGACATCTGGAAAGGGGTCGCCAATCTGAAGAAAGCAGTGGTTAGTATACAACGTTAAGAAGATTGTTGCAACGACTTAATCTCTTACTTTGTGCCACCGTATTGACACGGCTGTGCCATCGAAGTGGCAAGGTTGTGCCAACGTAGAGGCATAACTGCGCCAATATAATGGCACGACCTGACCACTTAAACAATCAGGATTTAAAGGTAGCTTATTGGAGCTAAAGCCAAAAAGAAGTATCTTTGGCACACTAAATACAAAAGGTTGAATGATTATTCTAAAATATAGTTTAGCTATCTTCTGTTTGCTGCTGACAGGATGCTCCTTCTTTTCCAGCCAAAAGGAAACGGAGAGCCCCGCCCTGACGAAATACGAATATACGCCGGACGATATGCAAGCCGTCGAAGAAAGTGCCACCGTCTTACCGCCACCGCCAGAGCGAAGCGCAATAGCTCTCTACATGGATTCACTGGGACTCGTCAATGTAACCGATCTGGATAGTAGCCTCGTTGTTAAGTTAATGTATACGCAAGCTGATAATTTCACTGGCGAAGTGCTTTACGACAACTTAACGGAAGCCTATCTGCATCCGGATGCGGCATACGCTCTTATAGAAGCACAAAAAGCCTTGAAAGAGCTATACCCGTCTTATAGTCTTATCATTTACGATGCAGCCCGCCCTATGTCAGTACAGAAGAAGATGTGGAACGTAGTGAAAGGAACATCCAAATACAAATATGTCTCTAACCCAAACCGTGGAGGCGGACTACACAACTACGGACTGGCAGTAGACATCAGTATTCAAGACTCTTTAGGGCAGCCCTTACCTATGGGAACCCAAGTAGACCATTTGGGCGTGGAAGCCCACATCACAAACGAAAACGAACTGGTACATAGCGGAAAAATGAGTGAAACAGAACGTCAGAACCGGATACTCCTGCGAAAAGTAATGAAAGAAGCCGGATTCCGTGCATTACCCAGCGAGTGGTGGCATTTCAATTTTTGCAGCCGGGATGTAGCCAGACAGAAATATAAGTTAATACCATAAATCGGCGCTCGGCAAGATCATAACCGGTGCTCAACGATTCATTGTAATATCCTATAACACAATAACGCCATGATACAAATCTCCCCCGAAACTCAACTTTTTATCCGCGAACATTCATCGGACGATGTACGTACACTGGCTTTACAAGCTAAAAAGTATCCGGATATAAATATGCCGACTGCCATCACCCAAATTGCAGGAAGACAGGTTGCCGCCGAAAAGATTCCCTCATGGCGAGAAATAGAAGAGATATGGTATCCGAAACATCTGTCGCTAGAGCAATGCTCTTCTGAAATCACTGCCCGCTACAAAGCCCGTCTTTTGCAAGGAGATTCGCTGACCGACCTCACCGGAGGCTTCGGCATAGACTGTTCTTTTCTTGCCACCGGATTCAAGTCCGCCACTTATGTAGAACGCCAGGAAGAGCTTTGTGAAATAGCGGCACACAACTTTCCCATCCTGAATCTAAACCATATAAACGTAAGAAATGAGGATGGAGTAGCCTATCTGCAAACAATGTCCCCCGTAGATTGTATCTTCCTCGACCCTGCCCGCCGCAATGAACACGGCGGAAAAACGGTCTCCATCGCCGACTGCGAACCGAACGTAGCCGAGCTTGAAGATCTTCTGCTTAGCAAAGCCAGCCGGATAATGATAAAACTCTCTCCCATGCTCGATCTTTCATTGGCACTGAAAGAGCTGAAACATACACAGGAAGTTCATATCCTATCCGTCAACAACGAATGTAAGGAACTACTCATCCTACTCGGACAAACATCACCGGCGGAAATCACCATTCATTGTGTAAACCTCTTCACGAAAGGGACTCAAGAAGAACAGCACTTCGTATTCACCCGCGAACAGGAGCAGCGTAGCCAATGTACTTATACCGATTCTTTAGGCGATTACCTTTACGAACCGAATGCATCTCTTCTGAAAGCCGGTGCCTTCCGCAGCATTGCCGCAGCCTACCCCGTCCGGAAACTGCATCCCAACAGTCATCTTTACACCTCCGATTCTTTCATTGAAAACTTCCCCGGAAGAATCTTCCGCATTGTCAACCAGTGCAGTTTCAATAAAAAAGAAGTAAAGGAAAATCTGGCAGATCTGAAAAAAGCAAATGTGACTGTCCGCAACTTTCCCGCCACAGTAGCCGAACTTCGCAAACGGCTTCATCTGACAGAAGGAGGAGATACTTACTTATTTGCCAGCACATTAAATAATGGGCAAAAAGTCATCATCCGCTGCGAGAAAGTCTGAACTATTTGCTATTTTTGCGAAAAGAAACGCAATCTAAACTAATTCAGATGAATCAAACACCCGTAAAAGCGATTCTATTATTAATCGTATTCACGCTGTCCTGTCATACTCGGCTTTTCTCACAGAGAGATTTTGAGCGACATGAGTTCTCGTTCCATGCCGGATACGGTGTGATGTTCCATAATCCTCCCACACTAACGCTAAGTACTCACAGCTACCAACGTACACTTGCACAAGGCGTAAGCTGGGATGGACAATACCACTTCCGTCCTCTCAAACGCTTTATCTTCGGAGGAATCTACACCGGATTTTCTTCCAAAGGAAGCCATCTTGAAGGAAAAGACCATTTATGGGTTCATTTCATCGGCACGCAAATCGGAATGTGTAATGCCAATACCAAACATTGGCAAATCCGGGTGACAACCGGTCCCGGCGGAGTCATTCTGCGGAACAACAGCGAGGTATTCGGCAACACACGAAAAGTGAGAGCCTTCACTATCGGTCTCCTCACCAATGCCAATCTTACCTATAAGCTGAATTCCAACCTGGGAGTCAGTTTAGGAGTACAATATATGTATAGTGAGCTACTTAGAATAAGGACTTACTATCACGAAGAAAAGGTTACTGTAAAACTCAATTCAAATGATGATGTCAACCTCACGCGACTAAACATCACTACGGGATTATCCTATTATTTCTAACATCCACTAAAAAAAGCACTATGAAGAAATATATACTCATTCTCTTTTCCATCATCAGCCTCTGGAGCTGTAAAGAAACGGAAGATGAATCGATCGACATCACCGTTTTGCCTTCTGCCACCACTACAGGAGCCAACACATTCGGTTGCCTGATGGACGGCTGGATTTATGTGGGAGGGCGATACCTGAATTGGGGACACTCGTATGTATGGACGTATGATTCATTCCACTATTACACAGAAGAAGACAAACTCTCTGTTAGTGTTTCCGTAAAGCCCGGTATCAATCTATCTTTCACTATTTTATCGCCCCAAGAAGGCAAAGAATCAACGATTACCGATATAGAGTTCGGAAGAGAAGAGCTGGAAGACGGAACAGCTTTCATAAGCCGTTTCGACACAGAAATGAAAATTATCAGTGTCACATTCGGTAACGGCAAACGGCTGACTAACGGACGTTTTGATATTCATTATACGGAACACAACAGTAATACCGGAGCCCAATCCTGATATAATCTGATACAGCCTATGCATTTCCGCAAAATCCATAGTTTCCCAGGATAGAAAACCCGTCAATCACCGGTTCCGGAAGCTGTAATACAAACGTAGCATATTTGTTACGCGTTCTTCAACCAACTGTAAAAAGTAAGAAACGTCAACCCTCTACTTTTGCAGCAAATAATTAACGCACGCTAACATTTATGAAACGATTTTTGAAATTTGTCTCATTTGTTCTTTTGGTCATGAGCACAAGCGGTAACACTTTCGCAGAAGAAAAAGTGAACGTAGTCAAACAAGGCACTATCCGCGGACGCATCGTAGATACTTCCAAACAGACCCTTCCGGGAGCATCCATCTATATCGAAAAGCTACATACCGGGGTGACCAGTGATGTCAACGGTTATTATACTTTCGCCAATCTTACTCCGGGCACATACACCGTAAAAGTAAGCTACGTAGGCTACTCACCCGTTGAAATGAAAATCACCATTCCGGCCGGAAAGACACTCGAAAAAGACGTAATCCTGAATGAAGGACTCGAACTGCAAGAGGTAGTAGTAGGCGGAGCTTTTCAGGGGCAACGCCGCGCCATCAACTCGCAGAAGAACACACTAGGGATCACCAATGTCGTTTCAGCCGATCAGGTGGGTAAATTCCCTGACTCCAATATCGGAGACGCACTGAAGCGTATCAATGGTATTAACGTACAATACGATCAGGGAGAAGCCCGCTTCGGACAAGTACGCGGAACTTCGGCCGATCTTAGTTCTGTAACAATCAACGGCAACCGTCTCCCTTCTGCCGAAGGCGACACACGTAATGTGCAGCTCGACCTTATTCCTGCCGATATGATACAAACCATCGAAGTAAGCAAGGTAGTCACCTCGGATATGGATGGAGATGCCATTGGCGGTTCTATCAATCTGATTACTAAAAGTACTCCTTATAAACGAACCATCAGTGCCACAGCAGGAACCGGATACAACTGGATTAGCCAGAAAGCCCAACTGAACCTGGGTTTCACTTATGGCGACCGCTTCTTCAACGACAAATTGGGAATGATGGCAGCCGTTTCTTATCAAAATGCTCCGGTAGGTTCGGATGATGTAGAATTTGAATACGATGTGAATAAGAAAGGAGAAGTAGTAATGGTAGAAGCACAAAAACGCCAGTACTACGTGACACGTGAACGCCAAAGCTACTCACTGGCTTTCGATTACGAAATAAACCCGAATCACCGACTGACACTGCAAGGCATCTACAACCGCCGTCACGACTGGGAAAACCGCTATCGCGTCACCTACAAAGACCTCGACAAAACAGGACCGGACGATGAAGGCGAAATGCAGCAATCTGCCCAAATAGAGACTAAGGGAGGTACTCCCAACAACAAAAACGCCCGCTTGGAACTGCAACAGACAATGGATTTCAGCCTGGGCGGAGAACATCAGTTCGGCAAACTGTCAATGAACTGGGGAGCTTCTTACGCAGGTGCCAGCGAAGACCGTCCGAACGAAAGATACTTCAATCTGAAACAAGACTTTCTCGGATTTGACATCGTGGATGCAGGCGGCCGTTTTCCGTATGTGACAACCGATGTAAACCTGCACAACGGAGAAGTGGACGGTGAAAGAGGAAAATGGAAAGTGAAAGAACTAACCGAAAGCAACCAGGAAATCTACGAAAAAGACCTGAAGTTCAAAGTAGATTTCGAACTGCCGCTGGCCAACGGAATCTATGGAAACAGCCTGAAATTCGGAGCCAAATATGCATCCAAGACTAAAAATCGCGATGTAACCGTCTACGACTACGCAGACGCCTACAAGGATGCATACAAAACAGCGTATATGGACAACCTCACGAGTGAGATTCGCGACGGCTTCATGCCCGGCAATCAGTATAAAGCCACCGATTTCGTATCCAAAGAATATCTGGGTTCGCTCGACCTGAAAAACATGGAGGGTGAACAGGTGCTCGAAGAATCTTCCGGCAACTATCATGCTAAAGAGAATGTGACTTCCGCTTTTTTCCGCTTCGACCAAAACCTGGGAAAGAAACTAAAAATGATGCTGGGTCTCCGCATGGAAGCCACTCATATCAAATACGACGGCTGGAACTGGATGGTGGATGAAGAGGAAAACGAAACGCTTGAACCGACCGGAGATCATAAAAACAACTATGTCAACTGGCTCCCCAGCGTATTATTGAAATACGATGTGACCGATGATTTCAAAGTTCGCGCCTCTTTCACAGAAACATTGAGCCGCCCCAAATATTCCGCATTAATTCCATGTGTCAATATCAACCGCAGCGACAATGAACTCGTGATGGGTAATTCTGACCTGACTCCCACCCTCTCATACAACTTCGATTTAAGTGCCGATTACTATTTCAAGAGCGTCGGTCTGGTCAGTGCAGGTATCTTCTATAAGAAAATCAACGATTTCATTGTCGATCAGGTGATTGGTGACTATACCTACCAAAACAATGAATACAAGAAGTTCACCCAACCCAAAAACGCAGGTGATGCCGACTTGCTTGGTGTGGAACTGGCTTATCAACGTGATTTCAGCTTCATCGCTCCGGCATTGAAATGCATCGGATTTTACGGTACATACACCTACACTCACACCAAAGTGAACAACTTCAATTTCGAAGGGCGCGAAAATGAGAAAGACCTCTCCTTACCCGGTTCTCCCGAACATACGGCAAACGCCTCACTCTACTTCGAAAAGAAAGGTTTTAACGTACGTCTCTCCTACAACTTTGCATCCAGCTTTATCGACGAAATGGGAGAAGTTGCCGCACTAGACCGTTACTATGATGCCGTGAACTATATGGACCTGAACGCAAGCTATACATTCGGCAAGAAGTTCAAAACAACATTCTACGCAGATGCTACCAACTTATTGAACCAACCATTGCGTTATTATCAGGGCACTAAAGACCGTACCATGCAGTCTGAACACTACGGTGTAAAGATAAACGCCGGCGTAAAAGTGAACTTCTGATGCGAGCCAAACAACGATATTCATTCCTTTAAAAGGAAGCCCCCGTTGGTTTAAAAGGAACAGAGCATTGGTTTAAAAGAAACGTTCTCTTCCTTTTAAACCAACAAGCCAAAAGATTCAGAATAACTATCTATATATAAACAACTAATATACAACAGAATATGAATATGAAAATTAAGAGTTTATTGATTCTCGCATTAGTCTCCGTCTGTACATTCGTTCAGGCACAGTTGACGGACTACTCTATATTTGACAAGAAGTTTAACTTCTACGTAGCGAATGATTTAGGCCGCAACGGATATTACGACCAAAAGCCAATAGCCGAATTAATGGGTACGATGGGCGAAGAGATCGGTCCTGAATTTGTTCTGGCCACCGGAGATGTCCATCACTTCGAAGGAGTTCGCAGCGTGAACGACCCTTTGTGGATGACCAACTACGAATTAATCTACTCCCATCCGGAACTAATGATCGACTGGTTCCCTATCCTGGGAAACCATGAATATCGCGGAAACACGCAAGCCGTATTGGATTACACCCATATCAGCCGCCGCTGGACAATGCCCGCCCGTTATTACACCCAAACATTCGAAGAGAAAGGTGCCACCATCCGCATCGTCTGGATTGACACGACTCCTCTGATTGAGAAATACCGCCAGGAAAGTGATAAATATCCCGATGCCTGCAAACAGGATGTCAACAAGCAACTATCCTGGCTGGAATCTGTGCTTGCCAATGCAAAAGAAGACTGGGTTATCGTAGCCGGACACCATCCCATCTACGCTTATACTCCCAAAGAGGAAAGCGAACGACTGGACATGCAGAAACGGGTTGACACCATCTTACGCAAGCACAAGGTAGATATGTACATCTGCGGACACATCCATAACTTCCAGCATATCCGGGTTCCGGGAAGTGACATCGATTATGTCGTTAACTCCTCCGGCTCACTGGCACGCAAAGTGGAACCTATCGAAGGTACAAAGTTCTGCAGCCCCGAACCGGGTTTCTCTGTCTGCTCTATCGACAAAAAAGAGCTCAACCTTCGTATGATAGATAAAAAAGGGAATATACTTTATACGGTGACCCGAAAGAAATAAATTCTCTTGATGATATAAATTCTACTCTCAGTGAAAAAACACACAACCCGAGGCGTTCCTTTCGCGATGAAAGGGACGCTTCTTTATATAATTACCCTTGAACCTATTTTGTGGGATAATATACGTTTGCAGCCAACCAATAGTCAGCTACTTACTTCATCTTATTAGTGTTCTCCGGATGCGCAATCATCATCGGGACGTAACTCTATGCCTTTTCCGATACATCACCCTGCTCCGCTGTCTTCGCAGGACCGCTGTTTTTCACAGCGCCTTTCTGAATTGTCGATTCATTCCCATCCCGAACTGCCATATAGTGCGGTGACATAATTTCAATGCCGGCCTCATTAAATTTATCCTGAATGTTCTGATGCAAATCCGAATAAATCTGTGCCATCTTATCTGCCTGTTTGATATAAGCATTAATTTGATAGACCGGATACCAGTCGCTCAACGAAGTTTCCAACACAAACGGACGCGGATCATCCACCACTCCGGGAGTGTTCAACGCAGCGTCAATCAGTATCTGATTAACCCGCCGCCAGGGAATATCATAACCGATAGATACTTCCGAGTGAATAATCAGTCCATATTCGCGTGCCGAAGTACTATAGTTTACCGTATGAGACGACATGATAAATGAATTGGGAACAGTCACAACCTCATTTTTAGGAGTCCGGATGCGGGTGACAAGAGGAGTTTTTTCGATGATATCTCCGGTGGTATCATTCAATTTGATCCGGTCGCCCATCTTGAACGGACGCATATAAGTAATCACCAGTCCGGCAATAATATTACCGATAACCGTACTTGATCCGAGCGAAACGATCAATCCGACAAATACCGAAATCCCTTGGAACACACCGGAATCGGAGCCCGGAAGATAAGGATAAATCATCGCAATCATAAATGCATAGAGCAGGAAACGGGCGATATGGAAAGTCGGCATCGCCCAGTCCGGATAGAAGCCGTTGATTTTGAGTCGTCCTGCTTCCACTTCACGTGCCAGATACAAGACGAGACGTACCAAATACTTCACGGCATACCAGATGACGATGATGGTAAACAGTTTGGGCACATAATCGATAATACCCACAAAGATACCGCGAATCGGATTCCATATATAGCCCAACAGTTGATATGCCAGTCCTTCTGTCTGCGGGAAGATGATAAAAATCAACGGTACGGTAAACAGTAGCTGCAATCCCATCAGTATATACCGCCCGATACTGGACAGGAATACTAACAGATTCGCCTGTTTCTGCGCATCCAGCAATTCATATCCCTGGATGGCTACCGGTTTTATCTTCGTGTCTTTCAGGCGCAGGATACGCGCTTTCAGTTTACGGAACAACCAGTTGGTCAAGCGGAACAGGAAATACTGTCCTGTAATTACCAACACAAAATAGAGCACACGCTTTGCCATTCGCCAAAGTCCGTGCTCGGCTTTCATCTCATGCAGTTTGGTAATGACACTCTGCTGTCTTTCCTTAGCTAGCGAATCACGGGAAACTCCTTCCCATAAGGCATCCTGATCGGTAAGAGAAAGCAATACTTTGCTGCCGTACATCAAATCGGAAACTATGTCCGAATGGTCGATAGCCACAGAATCGGGTTGTAGATTGAAGCGTCTTCCTATTTCTTCAATTGCCGCACCGGTCATTTGGGCACGTTGCTGGGGAGTATATCCACCCCGTTTGGTGAAAAGGTAAAATAAGGTATCACCGTCCGCCACTACCGGTATTCCTTTTGTGAACTGCCGCAGGGAGTCGATACGCTGTCGTTGCTGTGCATATTTTACGGAGTCGGCGGTAGCCATCTGGAGTTTCATCTGCTCCATTTCCATCCTCATATTCGCCTCATTGAGCCGGGCTTCTTCCAATGATTTCTGCATATTTACCAGATGGATAGAGTCCGAATCCCGTTTCAAAGGAACATGTCCGCCCGTTATTGTATCTCCGGCAAATATCTTCTTAACCGCCTGTTCCAACTGTGCTTGCGCCCCGATTGCCAGGAAAGAAAAGAACAACACCAGTAACGACCGTTTTATTTTATTTATTTCCATACCTTATATTCCTTGATTATAATTAAGGTTAATCTAACATTTCATTAAAAACAGAGCAAACATACGGATTGTTTTTGACATTACCATTTCCAAATTGATTATCTTTGCCACTAAAAGAGAAAAAAGCATGAATATATTATTACTTATCGGGGGATTAATCCTCATTCTTCTAGGAGCCAACGGATTAACAGACGGTGCCGCCTCGGTAGCCAAGCGTTTTCATATCCCTCCCATCGTGATCGGACTTACCATCGTTGCATTCGGCACTTCTGCCCCGGAACTGACGGTCAGTGTATCTTCTGCCATCAAAGGCAGCGCGGATATTGCCATAGGCAACGTGGTGGGAAGTAACATTTTCAATACGTTGATGATTGTGGGCTGCACGGCCTTATTCGCCCCGATTGTCATCACCCGCAATACACTTAGAAAAGAGATACCGCTCTGCATACTTTCTTCTATTGTCTTGCTGATTTGTGCCAATGATGTATTTCTGGATAAAGCTCCGGAGAATATCCTGAACAGAGTAGACGGCTTATTATTACTTTGTTTCTTTGTCATCTTCATGGGTTACACCTTTGCCATCGCCTCCAAGCCGGGCACAACGGAACAGGCGGGACAGATAGCACCTCCGACCATAGAAGAGGAGACAGAAATCAAATCACTCCCCTGGTGGAAATCCATTCTTTATATCATCGGAGGCTTGGCTGCCCTTATTTTTGGAGGTCAGTTGTTTGTTGACGGCGCTACGGGCATCGCCCGCAACCTGGGTGTCAGCGAATCGATTATCGGACTGACACTGGTTGCAGGAGGTACTTCCCTTCCTGAACTGGCTACGTCTATCGTTGCCGCATTAAAGAAGAATCCGGAAATTGCCATTGGGAATGTAATCGGTAGTAACCTCTTCAATATATTCTTTGTACTGGGATGTAGCGCCAGCATCACCCCTCTCCATCTTAGCGGAATTACCAACTTCGACCTGTTTACGCTAGTAGGTTCCGGTATCCTGCTCTGGTTATTCGGGCTGTTCTTTGCCAAAAGGACTATCACGAGAATCGAAGGAGGGATTATGATACTTTGTTATGTGGCGTACACGGTGGTACTGATTTATAACACTTAATTATTATAACAAAATACCTGATATTCAGCTTCATTCCAAGTATTTTTTCCCTCTTTAGACATAGAAACTGGTACGATACGAATATTTAATGATTTCTTTCCCTTAGTATACTTGGCTGGAATTTCAAAGTCATCTTCCAGCCAGCGTTTATAAGGGTTACTATCAGCTACATACCATAAACGTTCTGTAACCTCTTCACCATCAACAAAAACACGGGCTGCTTGTCGAACATCGTTTTGGTCGCTCAACCTACGCAAACGCACTCCTTCATTTTGAGAAGATATATTCACTCTAAAACTACTAAAACTTTCAAACCGGACGGTTTCTCCTACATATAAAATACGATCCTCATTTCCCTCAAAGAAACTTTCCAATTTTGTTCTGCGTACATTACCCATAGCTTTATAAGAGTGCCGTTTAATAGAACGAGAAGAGTTTAAATCCAAACTATCAGTTTTCACCAGTACATTTTTATCTTGACCATAATAGAATATAGTACCCGAGTGTTCCAAATACTGATTGTTATATTCGCCCGACTCTATTCCAAACTTCAGTTCTGAATAGAAAGGATAACTATCGCCTATACAAAAACGAGTCATAGACCATGGGTTATCCGAAAGACCGTCATACCCTCCCATTGGATGCACTTCAGGCGGGGTCGGGAATCCCCAACCATAACAAACATAACTTTCAGAACCGTCACTCTCAACTTGTGGTGTTCGTTTGCCGTCAATATATACACGAACATCCCCCTCGCAAGAAATGATATGTGAACGTTCGGCATGACATGTAACATGAGCAGCAACCATCTTTCCTCTTCCTTGAATAGCAGCTATCGGACTATCTATTCCTGCCACATGTTTTCGGGTATAATATGGTGTATTACGAAAGTATCCGGTATTAGATGTGGGATAAACCGACCTGGAAACAGCTATTTCTGAGAATCCCAAAGAAACAGGAACGCCACTACGATTTTCAATTATTATCTTCGCATGCTTCCAATATGGCATTGGAAAATAATTATAAAACCAACCGTCTGTGTTATATCCTGACAGCAAATAGTTGGTATCGTGAAAGCCCAAAGAGTTGCCTCCCAAACACGCTAAAGGACATGAAATATCGGGTTGCTGATGAGCATCCCAAAACATATGAATCCATACATCCTGCAAGTGCTGCTCATTAATCTCCGGAAAATAAAATTTTAAAGAACCAATAGCTCCCTCTCCTTTTTCATCCAATAAAGTAATGGATTCGCCAGCATTAATCTTTTGTTCCGACTTACGATGATATGCCAATTGATCTTTGCACAAAAGATTACTTCCTTGTTTCTTCCATAATTGTATCAAAGTATCATAATTCTCCTTCCCGGTAAAGGTCTTGATACCATTGTCCGCATAAGTGTGGTATACAACATGTCCCCAACCTCCTTCACCTTTGGTTCTTTCATAACCTTCCAGTTTCACATCGGTGGTTACACGGCAGCCCTTGTTAAACGGCATTGGAACAAAACTCCGTGCAACACGTATGGGCCCTCTTCCGTTATCAAACGGACCAATATAACTTTCAGCCAAAGGTTTTATAAAAGGCTCTTTCTCTCCGAATTCAGATAAATGTAAACTAAAACGAGGCGTTTCTTCTCCATCAAAATAAAAACGGAAGAGCGGATCACTTGAACTCATATAGCGATGTTGTACAAGATTATAAATACATCCCGGACCATCAACATCAAATATTACCCATTCTCCACGTTGATCCTGGTAAAGACTCCAGTCCCAGTCGGCATTCTTTCCTCTTTTATCAATACTACCTTCATAATGGACAGAGATTCCACGATCTAACAGGGGCAAAGATGCAATATCAACCATTCGAGATATACCATAAGATATACTATCAGTCTGCCAACCCGACTGTGCTACAGAGACTATCGAGCCAATTGCCGACAATGACACAACCCCGAAAACAACAAAACAAACTAAAAAAATACTTCTTTTCATAAGGTGATAAATATAAAATAAAACATGAATCTATCTATAAAATTTAATTCATAAAAGTACGGCAACTTATATAAGCATACAACCACTTTATTATCAAATCAATATACTATTTTAACCTTCAAGCCATCTGTTATCATATTTATTTTCCGGCTTAATCTTTTTTGTATATATATAATAAGGTAATATACTCTTGCCTTAAATAAATAGTAAGAAAAGTATCAGTATATGATAACAAAGCACTTTTTTACATATTTTTTTTGTGCTTACTTTGCAACGTCCATCTTATATGTTATACCTAATTTATTATGAAAATGAAGAAAGTCATTTTGTTTATCACCTTATTCTCCATGATATCATTATTCAGTTACAGTAAAGATCCTGTAAAACAATGGGGACAACTACAAGTAAAAGGTAACCAATTATGCAGCCAAACCGGAGACCCTATTGTATTAAGAGGGGTTAGTTATGGCTGGCACAACCTATGGCCCAGATTTTACAATAAGCAATCTGTGAAATGGTTGAAAAAAGATTGGAAATGTACCGTTTTACGCGCCGCCATGGGAACAGTTATTGAAGACAACTACATTGAAAATCCGGAATTTGCATTAAAATGCATGAATAAAGTGATTAAAGCGGCAATTAAAAACGACCTCTATATAATAATCGACTGGCATACTTATTATCCACAAAAAAAAGAAGCAAAAGCATTTTTCTCAATGATGGCACAGAAATACGGAAAATATCCTCATATTATTTATGAAATATACAACGAACCTATGGAAGACAGTTGGGAAAGTGTGAAAGAATATGCAACTGATATTATCTCTGAAATACGTAAATATGATCCTGATAATATTATTCTTGTAGGCAGCCCACACTGGGACCAAGACTTACACCTGGTAGCAGAAAGTCCTTTAGAAGGATTCAATAATATAATGTATACCCTCCATTTCTATGCCGCCACTCATAAACAAGAGTTACGGGATAGAGCTGAAGCAGCATGGGAAAAAGGAATTCCCATTTTTGTGTCTGAATGTGCAGGCATGGAATGTACTGGCGATGGTCCATTAGATATACCAGAATGGACTCGTTGGGTAGAATGGCTGGAAAGCAAAAAGATCAGCTGGGTTAACTGGTCCATTTCAGACAAGAACGAAACTTGCTCCATGATTCTTCCGCGAGCAAACAAAAACGGAGGATGGGACGAGTCTTTAATAAAACCTGCAGGACGTCAAAGCCGTAAGTTTATCCGACAATACAACTCACATATTTATAAAAATAAAGAATGATAAAATAATATCAGTTTTAGGCAAATAACGTCAATAATTTACATTCCTTATTTACTAGCTTTGCATCAATAATAAATGTACGAGATTTTATACTAAAGTTAATTTTAAATTTGATAAAAATGAAAAAGAATCTCTTTTCTTTTCCCCGCTCAAAAGTGCGGATGCTAAAAGGATCAAAAGGAGTCTGGCTCTTTTTGATTATGTTCTGGATGATAAATACAGCTGCATCAGCAGCAGGTATTGAAATTAAAGGTACTGTAACAGACAGTAAAGGTGAACCTCTTCCCGGAGTTAATATTGTTGAGTTAGGAGTTAAAAAAAACAATGGTACCATCAGTGACTTAAATGGTAAATATACTATAACAGTAGAAAGCCAAAAATCTGTTCTTCAGTACACTTTTATCGGTTATAAAACAACAGAAGTCACTGTAGGAAACCGTAAAACAATCAATGTTTCACTCAAAGATGATACTCAATCTTTGGATGAAGTAGTAGTTATCGGCTATGGTACAATGAGGAAAAAAGATTTATCCGGAGCCGTTGCTTCTATTAAAAGTGATGACTTGATGCTTGGTAACCCGACCAGCATCTCCCAAGCCCTACAAGGAAAATTAGCTGGTGTACAAGTAAACCAGAGTGACGGTGCTCCCGGTTCAGGTGTAAGTATCACCATCCGTGGTGCTAACTCATTCTCTACAAATTCACAACCACTTTACATTGTCGACGGTATTCCGTTTGAGGTAGGAGATACTCCAAGCAGTAAAGCCAACGAGGGCAACAACTCCACCACTAATCCTCTGTCATTGATCAACCCTAATGACATCGAATCAATCGACATTTTAAAGGATGCTTCTGCAACAGCCATTTACGGTTCTCGCGGAGCGAATGGTGTCGTATTGATTACCACTAAAAGAGGTCGTGCCGGAGACGCTAAAGTTGAGTTCTCGGCCAATTTCGGACTTTCCAAAATAGCCAAAATGGTTAAAATGCTGGATGCTTACACCTATGCTAATTATGTAAATGAGGGTGTAATCAATGGAGCTGCTTATGACAATCTTCCTTATTCATACCTTCCTTATCGTGGTAAATGGAACTACCGTCGCGACGAGAACGATAAAATCGTTCCCAACTCCGGTAAATACTATGCTTCACCGGAAGATTATCTCAATCCGGGTTATCGCGAAGACGAATACGGCAATAAAGAATGGGTAGAGGGCACCAACTGGATGGACGAGATCTTACAAGATGCATTAACACAAGAATACAATCTTAGTGTATCAGGAGGAAATGAAAAGAGCAACTATGCATTTTCAGGCAACTATACAGACCAGACAGGTATTATCAAGAATTCTGGTTATGAACGCTTTGCTGTTCGTGCCAATATCGGAAGCCATGTGAAACCCTGGTTAAATACGGGACTAAATATCAACTTCACCCGTTCGTTAACTAAGTTTGCCAAGTCAAATTCTTATGATTATAGCATCATCCGTTCTGCCATGCTTTATTTACCAACATTATATGTAGGAGACAAGACAGAAGATGATTCTTATGCATGGTTGTCAGCCAATCCACGTACATACGTTAATACAGCTAAAGATGAGCTAAAATCAATCAACGTATTTACTTCTGCGTTTGCCGAGATTAAAATCCTCGACTGTTTGAAATTCCGTCAGAATCTAGGTATCAGTTATTCAGTAAACGATCGTGCAAGTTACTACAATCGTGAAACAGGAGAAGGTAAAGCATCTAACGGACGTGCTGGTAAGAGTGATAACTTCTGGCAGAACTTAACAGCAGAATCATTGGTTACTTTCGATAAGACATTTAACAAGTTACATCATCTCAATGTAGTAGCTGGTTTCACTTACGAAAAATCGGACTGGGGTGGAAAAACAATGAATGCATCCAACTTTCCGACTGACATCACACAAGACTTCGATATGAGCCAAGCATTAAATATTGAAACACCGGCCAGCTATCGAGGCCAAGCAGTTCTAGTCTCTTTATTAGGACGTGCCAACTACACATTCAAGGATCGTTATATTTTCACAGCATCATTCCGTCGTGACGGTTCAAGTCGTTTCGCTCCGGGAAATAAATTCGCGAACTTCGCTTCAGGAGCAGTAGCATGGACCATATCGGAAGAAGAATTCATCAAAAACCTGAATATATTCAGTAACTTAAAGTTGCGACTCAGCTACGGTCAAACCGGTAATCAAGCTATCAGCAGTTATCAGACTATCGCTTCACTTGCACCATTCAATTATCCTCTGGACGGAACATTAAGCAGCGGATTTGCAGGACAAACTTACAAAGGTCCTTTGAATGATAAACTCAAATGGGAAACAACCGACCAATATAATGTCGGGCTCGACATGGGATTCTGGAATAACAGAATTAGTTTATCCGCTAACTATTATTACAAGAAAACCAATGACCTGCTACAAAATGTATCTATACCGAACAGTACCGGTTATACTACAATGTGGACGAATTTCGGCCATGTAAAAAACAAAGGACTTGAACTAACTGGTAAAATCATTGCATTAGACAAAAAAGACTGGAGCCTAGACTTCGACGGCAACATCTCTTTTAATAAAAATGAAATCGGAGGTTTAACAGCTGACCAATATGCTAACCAATTATGGTATAGTGCCAAAGAAGTATTTCTGCAAAGAAACGGACTACCTATCGGAACAATCTTCGGCTATATAGAAGACGGCTTCTATGATAATATAGCAGAAGTCCGTGCAGATCCAATATATGCTAAAGCATCTGATGATGAGGCTCGCAGAATGATCGGTGAAATCAAATATCTGGACAAAAACAATGACGGAAAAATAACGTCAGAAGACCGCGCCATCATCGGTGATACCAATCCTGATTTTATTTATGGTTTGAACGCCAATTTGCGATGGAAAAATCTGACTTTGGGATTGTTCTTCCAAGGAACTCATGGAAATGATATTTTTAACGGAAACTTGACTAATATCGGAATGAGCAGTATTGCAAACATCACTCAAGATGCTTATGATTCACGCTGGACACCAGAGAATGCAGCTAACGCCAGATGGCCTCGCGTCACTACTGCAATGACTCGTGACATGAAACTCTCCGATCGTTATGTAGAAGATGGTTCTTACTTCAGACTAAAAACAATCAACTTAAACTACAATTTCGGTTCAGTCATAAAAGGTATTAGCAATTTATCTGTTTTCGGTACAGTAACAAACGTATTCACGATTACAGGTTATAGTTGGTTTGATCCGGATGTAAACGCCTTTGGTTCTGACGCTTCTAGAAGAGGAGTTGATATTTTCTCATACCCGAGCAGCAGAACATATTCAATAGGTTTTAAATTAACTTTATAATCTCAAGAAATGATGAAAAAGAAAAATATATTCATATATCTGATGGCATCCAGTCTCCTATTATCCGGAGCAGTAATGACATCATGCGAAAGTATGATCGAAGAAAAGCCTTTCGACTTCATTGTCCCTGAAGATGTTGAGGATTCTGATAATGGTGCCGACATGTGGGTAACAGGAGTATATAATACATTACACGAAGCCATGTTCAGATACGGTAGTTTCCCACGACCGCTGGATTATGACTGTGACTATATTTCCGGTGCAGTATGGCAGTTCAGCCAGTTTGGAAGCGGTAACTTCCAGGGAGGTGACGGACAGGCCGATGTACTTTGGACCGGAATGTACTCGTTGATTAACCGGGCAAATATAGCGGTCTCTGAAATCAATAAGATGCAGAATGTATCGGAAGAATTTAAAAAGAATGCATTAGGAGAATGTTATTTTCTTAAAGCATGGGCATATTTCTACTTGGTACGTGCTTATGGAGCTATCCCTATTTATTCGGTCAGTGTAAACGAATCCGGACAATATACTAACAATCCGCGTATTCCGATTGCACAAGTCTACACGGAAACAATCATACCTTTGCTTAAAGATGCTAAAGATATGATTTATAAAAACACAGATAATGGCTTTAAACCCGGAAGAGTCTGTGCTGCAACTGCAGCAGGTTTGTTAGCCAAAGTATATGCAACTATCGGTTCTGCTTCCATGTCTACCGGAGAACAAATAACAGTAAAAACCGGTGCACCGTTTGTTATGCAGAATGTAAATGGTACTATGACCAAAGTGTATACAGAACCTGTTCCGACAACATTCTCCAAGGATCAAGTTGCCGGTTACGAAAGCTTTTCTTCTCAAGAATATTACAGACTGGCCTACGAAGTTGCGGGAGATGTAATCGAAGGAGAATATGGGACACACAAACTTGAGGACTATGATTTGATTTGGTCTCCTTCCGGCAAAACTTGTAGTGAACACTTATTCGGTTTACAAACTAAATCCGGTGATGAATTATACGGTACACTATTCAGCTCGCACTACTGTGGCAGACTCAATGCAGCAGGAAACATAGACAATAGTTTAACGGTAGGATGTAGAAAACACTGGTATCTATTGTTTGAAGAAAAAGACTACCGCGTGGACAAAGGAGTGTTGCATTGTTGGATACGTCAGAACTCCGATACAAGTTGGGGTGGTGGTTCATACTATCCGAACTTCGGGAAATGGCAACGTATGGTTGAAGCCAAAGAGCCTCCGTTCGATAATCCTAAAGTAACCTCCGGATGGAGATGTGATGAAGCAGGTTCAGAACAGTTCTTTGCTTTCACCACTAAATATTCACAACAAATAGCCGATCAGACTCAACCTCGTACAGATGCCAATTACCCATTTTTACGTTATGCTGATGTTGTTCTAATTTTTGCAGAAGCAGCTAATGAATTAAATGGTCCGACAAAAGAATCGGTAGACGCTTTAAATGATGTCCGCACCCGTAGTAACGCAACAGGTAAAGAACTGGCAAACTTTACAGATAAAACCAGCCTGCGTTCTGCAATCCTTGAAGAACGTGCAATGGAATTAGCCTTGGAAGGCGATCGTCGTTGGGATTTAATACGTTGGGGAATTTATTTGCAGGCAATGAATGCTCTAGGCGGAATGGATGAAGCCAATAACGTAAAACAACGTTCCAGTAAACATCTGCTATTCCCGATTCCGACTCTTGAAATCCTGACGAACCAAGGAATTAATGAGAATAATCCTGGCTGGGATTAATCACTTATAACCATGTAATAAAACAGATTATGAAGAAAATAAAATATTTTGCAATAATCGCAGCATCCATATTTGCTTTAACATCCTGTACGGATATTGTTGAAGTCGACGATCTGAAAGCCAAAGAAAACAAACCGTCAACAGGTGCTCCGACTGTAGACAAAGTTGTTTTGGCAACAGATGCTGAATTTCCCATTGAGGGAGCGAATTTCGAACAAGTAGTACGAATTGAGGGAACAAATCTCGGAGACATCACCTCTCTAAAATTCAATGATATCGAAGTGGACAGCAAGGAGGTATATTCGACCTACGATATGCTTCTCGCACCTATTCCCCGTGCACTTCCTAAAGAAGTGACCAACACGATTTATATTACAACCAAACACGGAGAACTAAGTATTCCTTTTGTTGTTTCCATCCCTGATTTAACAATCAATGGACTCAAGAATGAATTTACCCAACCAGGAGATACGACAGTTATTACAGGTGACAACTTTGACCTTTACGGTATTACAATCGAAGAAGCAATTGTTAATCTAGGTAATTTACCGGTAAATGTAATCGATGCCACTCGTACAGAACTAACAATAGAAATCCCGGCAAATGCCACTCCGAAATCTACCCTTACTATAAAAGGAGCCAATATGGATGAAGCATACAAGCTCACATACATGGATCCGGGAGTATCTCAACTTTTTGATTTCAATAATTGGCCGGGAAGCGGTGCTTTTACACATTCCAGCCAATTCCCTGATGCCCCGAAAAATTTCTTATGTGACGGCACATTAGAAGGACAACCGGAACCATTAGTAGAAGGAGGAAAATATATTCGATTCAATAATTCCGTGAAAGCTTGGGGATGGATGGTTATGTGGGCCGGATATATTACTGTACCAGCAGAAGTAGCCGCAGATCTTTCATCATACGATTTAAGATTTGAAATCTGTACTGGAGCTAAATTCCCGATATCAGCCCAAGCGCGTATCATCTTAGGAGATTATGGATGGTATCCTTCCAAAGGAGGAATTCCGGTCAATACTTATGGCGGATGGCAAACAGTACGGATCAGTGCTGACACAGAATCATTGTTGCCCAGTTCCATCGATCCCAGTACCAACACAGCTTTCAAAATCATATTCTCTCCTGAATCTGCACAGGATTTTGATTTAAGTATGTGTAATTTCAGATTTGTTCATAAGTAAAAATAAAAAAGGGAACGCTTTAATATGGGCGTTCCCTCATAATCAAAAAGATTCGATTTATGCTAAAAGACTTATTTTCATTAGTAACGATTGTAGCACTTCTATTTTCATCTTGTTCCAAATCAGACGAAGAAGAAAATAGTGATGAGCCTCAACCAACCAAACAAACAGCTTATTTTGGAGTTAACCTGTCAGGAGCTGAATTTGGGAATGTGTATCCGGGGGTGGATGGTACCCACTATGGTTATCCCACAGAAAAAGATTTGGATTACTTTAAAGCCAAAGGCCTTTATCTGGTACGTTTTCCTTTTCGTTGGGAACGTATACAACCCACAATGAATGGGGAATTAAATGCAACAGAGCTGGCAAAAATGAAGAAATTCGTCAAAGCCGCTGAAGATAGAAACATACAGATACTTCTGGATATGCATAACTTTGGAAGATATTGTGTATATTGCGACGGTCAAAGTTCACAAAATAATCAATATGCAATCATTGGTAATGCACGATGCACTGTTGACAATTTCTGTGACGTATGGAAGAAACTGGCAAAAGAGTTTAAAGACTATAAAAATATCTGGGGTTACGACATCATGAATGAGCCCTACGAAATGCTGGCATCGACACCATGGGTTAACATAGCCCAAGCCTGCATTAATGCCATCCGCACTATAGATACTAAAACGACCATCATAGTTAGCGGAGACGAATTCAGTTCTGCCAGACGATGGAAAGAATGCAGTGACAATCTGAAAACTCTTACAGATCCAAGTAATAACCTGATATTCCAGGCACATATATATTTCGATTCGGATTCTTCCGGAAACTATAATAAAGGATATGATGAAGATGGTGCAACCGTTCAAACAGGGGTGGCTCGTTTGAAACCTTTTGTTGACTGGCTGAAAGAGAATAATAAACGTGGATTCGTTGGTGAATATGGTATACCTGATACTGACGGCCGTTGGATGGATATTCTTGATGCAGCACTTAAATATCTACAAGAAAATGGAATAAATGGAACTTACTGGTCTGCCGGTCCACGATGGGGTGATTATCCCTTATCTGTCCAACCGACCAATAATTACACACAGGATCGTCCGCAATTAAGCACGCTCCTGAAATATAAAAGTACACAACAATAATCAGAATAAATACTGTCCATGAGAACTCGAATCATCCCTATTATCACTTTACTGCTATCCACTCCAATGGTTATTGCACAAAAATCAATGGATGAGATAGACAGAGAAAGCTTTGCAGCAAAGCTATCTCCAATGGGAGTAAAAGGTATACAGATGACTGAAACAGGAAATATTCCTCTTGTCAGAGATACTCCTGCAAACATCTTTTTGGACGGAACCTGGCAACTGGCAGAAGGAGGAACTGAAAAAGAACGTTTACACACTATCTGGACAGATCAAATACCTGCCCATGTGCCTGGTAGTATTCACACCGCATTAGTAGAAAATGGAATCATACCCGATCCATACATCGGACAGAATGACTCTATTGCAGAAAAACAATCTTACAAGACATGGTGGATGAAGCGGGAGTTCGAACTAGACTCCCCCTCATCTCACTGTATATTATCTTTTGGCGGAATTGCTAACAAATGTACAATATGGCTCAATGGAAAACTTTTAGGAACACACGAAGGTATGTTCGGAGGGCCCGATTTTTCAATAGGTAACCATTTAAAGAATAAAAACACTCTCATAGTAAAACTAGAAGCCATCCCTCAAATGTTTCTGGGCAACTGGCCTCCCAACGCAAATGAAAGTTGGAAATATACAGTTGTATTCAATTGCGTTTATGGATGGCATTATGCACAAATCCCATCATTAGGAATCTGGCGTAGTGTTCAATTAAAAGAACAAGCCGCAGTAGAAATAGAATCACCCTTCATCGCTACTCGTTCGCTCGATGGTCAAATGCGCTTAACTCTTGATCTGCATAAAAAATCATCTCCATTAAAAGGAGTATTATATGCAGAAGTATCTCCCAAGAACTTCAAAGGAATAACACAATATTATCGTTTCGACATAAATAGTCAGAAAAAACAGGAAACTTTATCTTTAGACTTTCAAATCAAAGATCCGCATCTTTGGTGGCCCAATGACAGAGGAGAACAATCACTATACGACCTCAACCTATTCTTCGTTCCACAAAAAGGGAAGACAGCCCATATAAAAACGTCGTTCGGTATACGGACTATTGAGATGAGACCATTAATTGATGGTGCTAAAGAAGATTATTATAACTGGACATTCGTCATCAATGGCAAGCCGATGTTCATAAAAGGAACAGGCTGGTGCACTATGGATGCATTAATGGACTTCTCAAGAAATAAATACGAGCATTTGCTCCAGATAGCCCAAAGCCAGCACATACAAATGTTAAGAGCCTGGGGAGGAGGAATGCCCGAAACCGATGATTTTTACGAATTATGCGATAAATATGGTATTTTAGTCATGCAAGAATGGCCAACGGCCTGGAATAGCCATAACACGCAACCGTACACTATCCTGCAAGAAACAGTGGAAAGAAATACCAAACGATTAAGAAATCACCCTTCTCTTATTATGTGGGGAGCAGGGAATGAATCAGATAAACCATTCGGACCTGCAATTGACATGATGGGACGACTTAGTATAGAACTTGACGGAACACGTCCCTTCCATCGTGGGGAAGCCTGGGGAGGCAGCCTGCACAATTACAACTGCTGGTGGGACGATGCTCATCTTAATCACAATTTGAATATGACCGCTCCTTTTTGGGGAGAATTTGGGATAGCATCATTGCCTCACATCGAGACAGTGCGTAGATATTTGGACGAGGAAAAAGAAGTGTGGCCTCCCCAAAGGAGCGGTAATTTCACGCACCACACTCCTATCTTCGGAACGATGAGAGAAATGGAGAAACTTACTCAATATTCCGGTTATTTTATGCCGAAGGACTCGCTGGCTTCTTTCATACTCGGGTCACAGTTAGCACAAGTAGTAGGAGTGCGCCATACATTAGAACGGGCACGCACATTATGGCCTCATACTACCGGAGCACTTTATTATAAGATGAACGATAACTATCCTGGTGTATCATGGTCATGTGTAGACTATTATGGTATCATAAAACCCGTTCACTATTTTGTGCAAAAGTCTTTTGCCCCGTTAGCAGCAGTCATGCTATTTGACCGCAGCAACCTTGCCAGTCAAGAAGTCAGTCTTCCTGTCTATCTACTTGATGACTGCCAAACATTAGAGAAAGAACCTTATCAAGTCAAAGTGTCTATATACAATGCATTACTAGATACTGTTGCCACCCATACTTTCAACGGTATCGGCGATGATAATGTCGTCAAAAAACTAGGAGAAATAAATCTGAATAGAGAACAAACCAAATCGACCATGCTATTCTTTGTTCTGGACATAATCAAAGATAACAAAAACATATATCGGAATTATTACTTTACCAATTACGAAGTACGTCCGGGCTCCATCGTATCAATGCCCCAAACAGAAATTAAAATGGAACGCACAGGTAATATGGTGACTTTAACAAATACAGGAAAGCACCCTGCTATCGGAGTACACGTAGAAGTACCAGAAAAAATGGACCAACTTATCGTTTCGGAGAACTATATATGGCTTAACCCACAGGAATCAAAAATATTAAAAATAAATTTGGAATCTCCAGTTATTGTAAAAGGCTGGAATCTTCAATCACCCTATTAAACAGAACATTATGAAAAAAGTTTTTATTTCGGCTTTTCTACTACTTAGCCTTCTTACTCTAAATGGATGTAAAAGTAATCAACCTCCGGTAAAAGAGACAGGTGAACCTTACGGAGTAAACTTGGCATGCGCGGACTTCGGTTCATCTTTCCCCGGTGAGTATAATAAAGACTATACCTACCCGACAGATCAAGACCTCGAATATTGGCAAAAGAAAGGGCTGAAACTTATCCGGTTACCATTCAAATGGGAACGGCTACAACTTGACTTAAAAGGACCGCTAAACCAGCATGACCTCAATAAAATGAAAGAATTGGTCAGAGCAGCAGAGAAACGCGATATGGTGGTTATTCTTGACTTACATAATTACTGTCGCCGCTTCATGAACAACGAACATACCCTCATTGGAAACAACGGATTAACAATCGAAGACCTAGCTTCTTTCTGGCAAGCTATCGCTAAAGAATTCTCCACTTTTAAAAACATATATGGTTACGGGCTAATGAACGAACCACATGATCTGGCCCCGGAAACCAAGTGGTTCGACATGGCGCAAGCGTCCATCAATGCCATACGAGAAGTCGACACAAATACGCTTATTATGGTAGGCGGCAACGACTGGTCATCAGCAGAGCGTTGGATCGAGCAGAGTGATACACTCAAATTCTTAAAAGACCCGGCTAATAACCTTGCTTTTGAAGCTCATGTATATTTTGACAAGGATGCATCCGGTACGTACAAATATTCATACGAAGAGGAAGAATGTTATCCGGAGAAAGGAATCGACCGGGTAAAACCATTTGTAGAATGGATTAAACAGAATAAATTCCATGGTTTTATCGGAGAATATGGAATCCCCGACAATGATCCCCGTTGGAATGAAACCCTCGACTTATTCTTGGGATATTTACAAGAAAATGGAATCAATGGTACATATTGGGCTGCGGGTCCGTGGTGGGATACCTATTTCATGGCAATCACCCCCAAAGACGGAAAAGACAGACCGCAAATGCCTATCATTGAGAAATATACAAGTACCTTTAAAAAATAGAATTATGTTCAAACGATTCTCCATCTGCTATATTTTATTCATGTTTTGTATAACTGGAACTTCCGCCCAAGAAGACCGGTGGACAGGAAACGCCACGAATCTATCCAAAGGAAACTTAAGGGTAAATTCTTCAGGACGTTACCTAGAATACAGTAACGGAACTCCTTTTCTCTACATGGGAGATACAGCATGGGAACTCATCAGCCGCTTAAATGACAAAGAGACTGAACTATATTTGGAGAATCGCAGAGAAAAAGGATTTACCGTCATACAAACGGTAATCCTGGATGAATTAGATGATATGGATGTTTCATCTAACGGAGAACCTAAGTTAATTGACGGCAATATTGACAAGCCCGCTCCCGGCTATTTCACTCATGTAGACAAAGTTATTTCTCTGGCAGCAGCCAAAGGTTTATACATAGCTCTACTACCAACCTGGGGAGATAAGGTAGACAAACAATGGGGAAAAGGACCGGAGATTTTTACACCGGAAAATGCATATAGATACGGCAAATGGTTAGGAGAACGTTATATGAACGCACCCAATCTGATATGGATAATAGGAGGTGATCGAAGTGGAGACGGAAAAAACTTTGCCATTTGGAATGCATTAGCAACCGGTATTAAAAGTGTAGACAAAAACCATTTGATGACCTATCATCCTCATGGAGAGCACTCATCCTCGTTCTGGTTTCACAATGCTTCGTGGCTGGATTTTAATATGTGTCAATCCGGACACGCACAACAAGATTTCGCAATCTATCAACGTCTGCTTTTGCCCGATTTAAAAAAGGAACCACACAAGCCATGCATGGACGGAGAACCCCGATATGAAAATATTCCGATCAATTTCAAAAAAGAAAATGGAAGATTTGGAGATGATGATATCCGCCATACACTTTACCAAAGTATGTTCAGCGGAGCTTGTGGATATACATACGGCTGTAATGATATATGGCAGATGTTTGATACCGGACGTGAGCCTAAATGTGACGCCGACACTCCATGGTACCAATCAATGGATAAACAAGGAGCCTGGGATTTAATTCACTTTCGCAGATTATGGGAGAAATTTGATTTTACTCAAGGAAAAAACCTACAAACCATCTTTGGCGATGTACCTTTAGAAAATAAAAACTATCCCGTAGCATTCGGCAACAAAGACTACTTATTAGTATATTTTCCACAAGGTGGAGAGAGAACGATTTATTTGCCTTCAATGAAGGCATCCAAACGGTCTTTAAAGTGGATGAATCCTCGCAATGGAAGAATCACATTCCATCAAAATACAACAGCAGATACCATTCCCGTATCCTCTCCCACAAAGGGAAAAGGAAATGACTGGGTTTTAATTATAGAATAATTAACCGAGAAAAATAACTATAGAATATGAAAAGTAATAGATTAGAAGAGCTAACACAAAATTATGAAGCTCTTATCAACCGAAAAAATGAGATATGTAACAATAGCAACGGTATATATAAACGTTACTACCACCCTGTATTAACAGCAGAACATGCACCACTCATCTGGAAGTATGATTTTGATGAAAAACAAAACCCATTCATGGAAGAAAGAATTGGTATCAACGCTGTAATGAATACGGGAGCCATCAAGATCAATCATAAATACTATCTTGTGGCGCGTGTGGAAGGAGCAGACCGAAAATCATTCTTTGCAGTAGCAGAAAGTAATAGTCCCGTAGACGGATTTCGTTTTTGGGATTATCCGATAGAAATGCCGGAGACAGACATTCCTGATACCAATATGTACGATATGCGCCTGACCGCACATGAAGATGGATGGATTTATGGCATTTTTTGTGCGGAACGCAAAGATACAAACGCTCCAGCCGGTGATTTATCTTCCGCAGTAGCCGTTGCAGGTATTGCACGAACAAAAGACCTAAAAACATGGCAACGCTTGCCGGATCTGAAATCTCCGAGCCAGCAACGTAACGTAGTGCTTCATCCGGAATTTGTGAATGGGAAGTATGCCCTGTATACCCGCCCTCAAGATGGTTTTATTGACGCCGGCAATGGAGAAGGTATCGGATGGGCACTCATCGATGATATCTGTCATGCAGAAATAAAAGAGGAAAAGATCATCAATAAACGGTTTTATCATACGATCAAGGAAGTGAAAAACGGAGAAGGGCCACACCCTATTAAAACCCCACAAGGATGGTTACATCTGGCACATGGTGTAAGAGGATGCGCAGCCGGACTACGCTATGTATTATACTTATATATGACTTCCTTAGAAGATCCGACACAGATTATTGCCGAGCCTGCAGGTTATTTCATGGCCCCCATTGGAGAGGAAAGAATCGGTGATGTATCGAATGTATTATTCTCAAACGGATGGATTGAAGATGATAATGGAAAGGTTTATATCTATTATGCGTCTTCTGACACACGTCTTCATGTAGCTGAATCAACAGTAAGCCAACTTGTAGATTATTGCCTGCACACACCAACTGACGGTTTCCGTTCTATAGAATCTGTGAAGCGGATCATTACTATGGTAAATCATAATAAACAATACCTGAAACAATAAATACATCACCATGGAAAACATAAAACTAAGAGAAAAAATCGGGTATGGATTAGGAGATGCTGCTTCTTCCATGTTTTGGAAGTTATTCACAATGTATCTGCTATTCTTCTACACAGACGTGGTAGGTATCTCTTCGGCTGTGGTAGGGACGATGTTCCTTATCACACGCGTCTGGGATACTTTCCTCGATCCGTTTGTTGGAATATTAGGCGATCGGACAAGCTCACGCTGGGGTAAATTCCGCCCCTACCTACTATGGGTAGCCATACCATTCGGCATCTGTGGTATACTGACCTTCTCCTCTTTTGGAGATAACATGACTACCAAAATAATATTTGCTTATGCCACATACACCCTTATGATGATGGTATATTCATTAATCAATGTTCCATACGCATCTCTATTAGGAGTAATGTCTGCCAATCCGCAAGTACGCACAGAGTTTTCCTCCTACCGCATGACATTTGCTTTTGGAGGAAGTATTCTGGTACTATTCCTCATTGAGCCACTGGTCGATATATTCAGTAAAATGAAGATAACGGAGAATATACCCGATATCGCTTTCGGCTGGCAAATGGCTGCAGTCGTATTTGCGATTATGGCTAGTGGAATGTTCTTATTAACTTTTCTATGGACAAAAGAAAGAGTGCAGCCCATAAAAGAAGAAAAAGGGTCGCTGAAAGAAGATCTGAAAGATCTGGGCAGAAACAAACCCTGGTGGATTCTTTTATGTGCAGGAATCATGGCATTAGTTTTCAATTCTCTTCGTGACGGTTCCGCTGTATTCTATTTCAAATATTATGTAGACAGCTCCGATACATTCTCTTTCTCACTCATGAACAGTGCCATTACTCTAATTACTATCTACTTGGTATTAGGCCAAGCAGCCAATATTCTCGGAATCATGTTTGTGCCATCCTTGACCAAGAGAATCGGTAAAAAGAAAACTTATTTTATGGCAATGGTTGGCGCTACCATTCTAAGCGTTTTATTCTACTTCCTTCCTAAAGATTTTATCTGGGGAATTCTTTGTTTACAGGTCTTAATAAGTATCTGTGCGGGTATTATTTCTCCCTTGTTATGGTCTATGTATGCAGATATATCAGATTACTCCGAATGGAAAACCGGAAGACGTGCAACCGGTCTGATATTTTCTTCTTCGTCCATGTCTCAAAAGTTCGGTTGGACTATTGGAGGTGCTTTGACCGGATGGTTACTAGCTTATTTCGGTTTCAAAGCAAATGTAATTCAATCTGACTTTGCTCAAACCGGCATTTGTATGATGATGAGTATTTTCCCGGCAATTGCCACCATGCTATCAGCATTCTTCATTTCACGTTATCCGTTAAATGAAAAAAGACTCTATGAGATATCAACAGAACTCGAAGAAAGAAGAAAAAAGTAAATTCATCAATAACCAACTAACCAATATGGCACATATTCCAATTCTGTCCTATTTGTATTTACTATTGGGTATAACCCTATTCTCATGTGCACCTCAAAAGTTAAAAACGCCATTTGAACTAAAATGTGAGAATATGCCCGTTCCTGTAGGAGTAGATACTCAAACTCCCAGACTCTCCTGGAAACTTCCGCTACTAGAGGAAGATAGTATCAACAGAGTTGAGATATGGCTATCAACAGACAGTACTCAATTATCAGGCAGACAGTCCGGTTATTGGAACAAATCCATCATAGGAGCTCCCATAAGAGTCTCCTATGATGGACAACCATTAGATTCATATACAACGTATTATTGGAAAATAGGCTATCAAACCTCTTCCAAACAGAAAACTACATTTTCCCCTATATCCTCCTTCACAACAGGATGTTTATCATCCGACAACTGGAAAGGGAAATGGATTACTGACAAACATGACATCACATACCATCCGGCACCCTATTATAGAAAGAGCTTCCAATTAGACAAAACAATCGAGCAAGCCTTACTCACTATTGCATCGGCAGGCCTGCATGAGCTCTCTGTCAACGGGCAACGGGCAGGAAATCATTTCCTAGACCCTATGTATACACATTTCGACAAACGTATACTATCAGTCACTCATGATGTTACGTCATTACTATCTATGGGTGAAAATGTAATAGGAGTACAACTGGGGAACGGCTGGTATAATCATCAATCCACAGCAGTATGGTTTTTCGACAAGGCTTCATGGAGAAACCGCCCTAAATTCACAGCACAACTACATCTGCGTTACACAGATGGAACAACAGAATATCTGGGTACTGACTCAACCTGGCAAACAACTGACAGCCCGGTTATTTTCAACAGCATCTATACAGCCGAGCATTATGATGCACAGAAAGAATTAGCAGGCTGGGACTCCCCCGGATTCAACGCTACCGGATGGTATCATGCACAAGAAACCGAATCGCCTACGGAAACGATCAAATCACAAGTTATGCATCCGATTCGTGAAACAGCCCGCTATACAGCAACTCAATGTAAAAAAATAAATGACAGCTGCTACGTCTATCATTTCCCCAAAAACATTGCAGGTGTCACCGAGCTAAAAGTGAAAGGGAAAAAAGGAACAAAACTGCGCCTGAAACATGGGGAACTTTTAGACAAAAACGGTATGGTAAACATGGCAAATATAGATTATCACTACCGGCCGACAGACGACAGCGATCCTTTTCAAACAGACATCGTCATACTTAGCGGAAAGCAAGATAGATTCATGCCCAAATTCAACTACAAAGGTTTTCAGTTTGTAGAAGTCTCATCATCTGACCCTATTCAATTATCCGACGAAAATCTTATTGCAGTAGAAATGCACAGTGATGTTCCGACCATCGGCTACTGGTCCTCGTCATCCGATCTGCTAAACAAAATATGGGAAGCCACTAACAGTTCCTATTTAGCCAACTTGTTCGGTTACCCGACTGACTGCCCTCAACGGGAAAAAAATGGCTGGACAGGAGACGCACATATTGCCATAGAAACAGGATTATACAATTTTGATGGTATCTCTATATATGAGAAATGGATGAACGACTTTTGTGATGAACAAAAAGACAACGGAGTCCTCCCATGTATCATCCCAACTTCTGTATGGGGCTATGATTGGGCCAACGGGGTCGACTGGACGAGTGCTGTCGCCATTATCCCCTGGGAAATTTATCGATTTTACGGAGATACCACATTACTCCGCCGCATGTACGGACCAATCAAAAAATATGTCTCCTATATAGAATCCATATCAACCAATCATCTTACAGACTGGGGACTGGGCGACTGGGTACCTGTACGCTCAAAAAGCAATATAACCTTGACTTCCTCTATCTATTATTATACGGACGTCTGTATTCTAGCCAAAGCAGCCAGACTTTTCGGATATGCCGAAGATGCCTCCTATTATAACACGCTGGCACAAAAAATAAAAGAGGCTATCAACACCAGTTTTCTCAATAAGGAAACAGGAATATATGCAGAGGGAACACAGACAGAACTTGCCATGCCATTATACTGGGGAATCGTTCCGGAAGAAGATAAAAAGAAAGTTGCTGCCAGACTACATGAATTGGTAGAAAAAGACGATTATCATCTGGACGTCGGTTTATTAGGAAGCAAGGCCCTACTTTCCGCCCTGTCAGATAACGGATATGCGGAAACAGCTTACAAAGTCGCATCACAAGACACCTATCCTTCCTGGGGGTACTGGATCAAACAAGGTGCTACAACTCTACATGAAAATTGGCGGACAGATGTCGTTATCGACAACTCATATAACCATATTATGTTCGGAGAAATAGGAGCATGGCTATACAAAGGACTGGGAGGAATTCAGATAGATGAAAAACATCCCGGATTCAAGCATATTTTGCTAAAACCTTTCTTTCCGGCAGACATGAATGAACTTACCATACGCTATAATACTCCCTATGGCTGGTTAAATATCAACTGGGTTCGTCAAACTAATGACTGCATCCGTTATACAATCGATATTCCGGCAGGCACTTCTGCAACATTTGTTCCTTTTACAATGCCAGAACCCCAAAAATCTATAACTTTACAAGCCGGAAAACATTCACTTGAACTTGATTTTATTCACCAATTAATCAATCAACGATAACTATGTACAAAAGAATCACCTTATTCACATTCATTTGCCTGCTCGCTTTAGCAGGAATAGCCCAAAATAAAGACACTTATACCATTTTATTATCCGGAGCATCTTTTGCCGAACCTAACAATAAGTGGTTTGAAATGGGATGTCGTGCCCTTCACGCCATCCCCATCAATCGGGCTGTAAGTGCAGAATCTATTGCTCACACTGCAAATAAAATGCTGGACGGTACTCTCTATACCCCGGAAGAGTTCGATAACATTGATGTATTTGTCTTGATGCAAGTACATGAAAAAGACGTATATAACGAAGCAAACTTAAAAGAGAACTACAAGGATTATAAAACTCCTTTTGATGCTTCCGACTATGCCGTTTGCTATGATTATGTCATCAAGCGCTACATATCAGACTGTTATAACCAGAAATTCAATCCAAAATCCAGATATTACAACACTCCTTATGGGAAACCTGCTTCTATTGTCTTATGTACTCATTGGCATGACAGTCGTCCGATATTCAACACTTCGGTCCGAAAACTGGCAGAAAAATGGGGATTCCCGGTAGTAGAATTCGACAGATACATCGGATTCTCCAAAAACCAGAAACATCCGGTTACAGGAAAACAATATAGCCTAATTTACACTGGGGATTCACAAGAGACTCATGGAGAAGTATTTGGATGGCATCCGCCACATGGAGAACATTCATTTATTCAACAGCGCATGGCTGCAATCTTTGCTGATACGCTTCGTAAGATATTGCTTCCCAAAGAATATATTAATGAATAATCACCAAATACTCATCGGATGAAAAAACTTCTATCATTAACAGTTTGCTTGTTATTTGTCCTATCACAAATAATGGCACAGCTTTCCGTACCTTCTTTCTTTTCAGACCACATGGTGCTGCAACGTGAGAAGCCAATCAATATATGGGGAACTGCCAGTGCCGGTGAGCGAATTAGCGTAACATTAGGAAATGCTCAAAAGAGTACCCGAACCGATAAAAATGGGAAATGGTCAGTCAGCCTACCTCCTATGCAAGCCGGTGGACCGTATACTCTAAATGTAAAAAGCCCCAAGCAGACTTTATCATTTACAGATATTTTAATCGGTGAAGTATGGATCTGTAGCGGACAGTCAAATATGGAGTTTCGTCTGCGTAGCGCTAATCATGCCACCGAAGAAGTCGCAGCTGCCAATTACCCTCAAATCCGTTCATTCAACGTAATTCAAGAAATGGGGCACACTCCTAAAACCGACTTAAAAGGTAAATGGGAAGTATGTTCACCCGCCTCCGCTTCTGATTTTTCAGCTGTCGGCTATTTCTTTGCGCGTGAATTATACCAAAAACTCAATATTCCTATCGGATTCATCAACTCCTCATGGGGTGGTACGGACATCGAAACCTGGATGAGCATGGAAGTGATAGAGCATTTCCCGAAATATGAAAAATCATTAGCCCGTATGCGCTCTTCTGAATTCGAAGAATACATCAAGCACAGTGACAAAGTCAAAAAAGAATTCGAACAAGCCATCATAAACGAACCGGGAGAAAAAGAGAAATGGTATTTAGAAAACACCCCTACAGAAAACTGGAAGGAACATATTGTTCCGTCATTATGGTCAAATGAAGAGTTATCCGGTATAGATGGAGTTGTATGGTTTACTTATCAGTTTTCCATACCGGCCAACTGTTTAGGACAGGATGCAGAATTGAGTCTCGGTACTATCGATGACGATGACATTACCTGGGTTAACGGACATGAAGTAGGACGAACGGTAGGATATGACCTGAAACGTTTATACAAGATCCCGGCAGAAGTATTAAAGGAACAGAATACCATCACTATTAAAATATCCGACTATCGTGGAGGAGGCGGTCTATATGGTCCTAAAGATGAAGTATACCTGAAAGTCAACAACCGAATTTTCCCTTTGTGTGATAATTGGAAGTATAAAGTTGCAGTATCGAGTGCACAATATGATTATGTAGAATATGGTCCTAACGCTTTTCCTTCTTTGCTGTTCAACGCAATGATTCATCCACTGGTAGGTTTGGGGATGAAAGGGGTAATCTGGTATCAGGGAGAAAACAATGCCGCCCGCGCCAACGAATACATTGATTTATTTCCGGCTTTAATTACAGACTGGAGAAGTAGATGGAATAACGAATTTCCATTTTATTGGGTTCAATTAGCAAACTTCATGTCTCCGGCCAAGCAGCCCTCTGAAAGTCATTGGGCAAACCTGCGGGATACACAGTCGAAGACACTGGCCTTACCACATACAGGACAGGCCGTCATTATAGACATCGGTGAAGAAAATGACATACATCCCCGCAACAAACAAGATGTAGGTAAACGACTTGCTTTGCATGCTCTCCACAATGATTACGGATATAACTCTATTGTTTGCACCGGCCCGATATTCCAGTCGGTAAAAAGAATCGGAGATGCACTGGAGGTCACCTTTAACGCTTGTGACGAGCAACTAGTAGCTCGTAATAAATATGGCTATTTATCAGGATTCGCCATTGCCGGCGCAGATGGAAAATACCAATGGGCACAGGCTAAAATCGAAAACAATAAAGTAATAGTATGGAATAAGGAAATACAGCAACCGGTCTCTGTACGATATGCTTGGGGAGATAATCCCGATGATGCTAACTTATACAACGCAGCCGGTTTACCTGCCTCGCCTTTCGAAGGACACATCAGCCAATAAACGGCCTACAAAAACAGAAAAAGAATACCGGCAATGAATGTATGATCATCATTTCCGGTATTTTTCATATTTACAGTCCACTCCCTAATCGTCCAGAGACTATATTTTCTCTTTCCGTCGCGTTGTAATTTAAAGATTATCACGTATCTTTGCCTGCTCAAATCATAAATACGAGATATGGCTATTACAATCAAGAAAGTCTCCACAAAGAGAGAACTTAAGAAATTTATCCGTTTCAATTACAGAATGTACAAGGGTAACCCTTACTCTGTGCCTGACCTCTATGACGACATGCTCAACACCTTCAACAAGAAGAAAAACGCAGCATTCGAATTCTGTGAAGCAGATTATTTCCTCGCATACCGGGACGATAAAATAGTAGGACGTGTAGCTGCAATCATCAACAATCAGGCGAACGAGAAGTGGGAATGTAAAAACGTTCGTTTCGGATGGATAGACTTCATCGACGATCCCGAAGTATCATCCGCACTCATCAAAACGGTGGAAGAATGGGGAAAAGAACGAGGCATGACTCACATTGCCGGTCCTCTCGGATTTACTGATTTCGATGCGGAAGGAATGTTAGTTGAAGGGTTCGACCAACTTAGTACCATGGCTACTATCTACAACCACCCATACTATCCTGTACACATGGAAAAGTTAGGCTTCGAGAAAGACGCCGACTGGGTGGAATACAAAATCTACATACCGGATGCCATTCCCGACAAGCATAAACGTATCTCCGAACTGATCCAACGAAAATATAACCTCAAGATAAAGAAATATACTTCCGGAAGAAAAATAGCCAAAGACTACGGACAGAAGATTTTCGAGTTGATGAATGAAGCATACAGTCCTCTTTATGGCTATTCTCCGTTGACACAGCGGCAAATCGACCAATACGTGAAAATGTATCTGCCGATCCTTGACTTACGGATGGTTACACTGATTACTGATGCCAATGACGAACTGGTCTGTGTAGGTATCTCCATGCCATCTCTCGCCGAGGCTTTACAGAAATCACACGGGCGTCTGTTGCCACTCGGATGGTTCTATCTGTTAAAGGCACTATTTATGAAACGCCGTGCCAAAATGCTTGATCTGCTACTCGTTGCAGTGAAACCGGAATATCAAAACAAAGGTGTTAACGCTTTGTTATTTTCCGATTTAATTCCAGTTTATCAAAAATTAGGTTTTATCTTTGCGGAAAGCAACCCCGAACTGGAACTGAACGGAAAAGTTCAGGCACAATGGGATTACTTTGAGACTCAACAACATAAGCGCCGCCGTGCGTTCATTAAAGAAATTAATAATTAAGAATGAAGAATGAAGAATTTGGCTGCGCTACTACTTAATGCCGCATGGCAATTCTTCATTCTTTATTCTTCATTCTTCATTTATAACAGCTATGGAAGAGAACGAATTGATACCTGTAGACAACAACAATGCAGTAGAGTACACTGACGACAACATCCGTCACCTAAGTGACATGGAACATGTACGCACACGCCCCGGTATGTATATCGGAAGGCTGGGCGACGGTGCACATGCCGAAGACGGAATCTATGTCCTCCTGAAAGAAGTAATTGACAACAGTATTGACGAGTTCAAAATGCAAGCCGGTAAGAAAATCGAGATTACCGTTGAAGAAAACCTCCGTGTCAGCGTACGCGACTACGGACGAGGCATCCCGCAGGGAAAACTCATCGAAGCCGTCAGCATGCTGAACACCGGTGGTAAGTACGACAGCAAGGCATTTAAAAAAAGTGTCGGACTAAACGGTGTCGGTGTGAAAGCCGTCAATGCCTTGAGCTCCCGTTTCGAGGTACGCAGTTACCGCGACGGCAAAGTACGTATCGCCACTTTCTCAAAAGGAAACCTGCTGACCGATGAGACGCAGAATACCGAAGAAGAAAACGGAACTTACATCTTCTTCGAACCGGATAATACATTATTCCTGAATTACTGTTTCAAGCCTGAATTTATTGAGACAATGCTACGTAATTACACGTACCTCAATACCGGGCTTGCCATTATCTATAACGGACACCGTATCTTGTCGCGCAACGGCCTGGTAGACCTTTTGAACGACAATATGACGGCAACCGGACTTTACCCGATCATCCACCTGAAAGGGGAAGACATCGAAATCGCCTTCACGCATACCGGACAATACGGAGAAGAATATTACTCCTTCGTCAACGGTCAGCATACTACCCAAGGAGGTACGCATCAGAGTGCTTTCAAGGAACACATCGCCCGCACCATCAAAGAGTTCTTCAACAAGAACATGGACTATACCGACATTCGTAACGGACTGGTTGCTGCCATTGCCGTCAATGTGGAAGAGCCTATCTTTGAGAGTCAGACGAAAACGAAGCTGGGTTCTACCAATATGGTTCCCGGCGGAGTGACAGTCAATAAATATGTAGGCGACTTTATCAAACAGGAAGTGGACAACTTCTTGCACAAGAATGCGGATGTAGCCGAAGCGATACAACAAAAGATCCAAGAATCCGAGAAAGAGCGTAAAGCCATTGCAGGTGTAACCAAACTCGCCCGTGAACGTGCAAAGAAGGCAAACCTGCACAACCGCAAATTGCGCGACTGCCGTATTCACCTCAACGACCCGAAAGGAAAAGGACTGGAAGAAGACTCCTGCATCTTTATCACCGAGGGGGACTCTGCAAGTGGTTCCATCACCAAAAGCCGTGATGTGAACACGCAAGCAGTGTTCAGTCTACGTGGTAAACCGCTGAATTCTTTCGGGTTAACTAAGAAAGTGGTCTACGAGAACGAAGAATTTAATCTGCTTCAGGCAGCCCTGAATATAGAAGATGGCTTGGACGGACTACGCTACAACAAAGTCATCGTAGCAACCGATGCCGATGTGGACGGTATGCATATCCGCCTGCTGCTAATTACTTTCTTCCTGCAATTCTTCCCTGACCTTATAAAAAAAGGCCACGTATATATTCTGCAAACGCCTTTGTTCCGTGTACGCAATAAGAAAAAAACAATCTATTGTTATAGTGAAGAAGAGCGTGTCAATGCAATTAACGAACTAAGCCCGAATCCGGAGATCACGCGATTTAAAGGTTTAGGAGAGATTTCACCGGACGAGTTCAAGCATTTCATCGGTAAAGACATGCGTCTGGAGCAAGTTTCTTTGCGAAAGACGGATGCAGTGAAAGAACTACTTGAATTCTACATGGGCAAAAATACCATGGAACGACAGAACTTTATTATAGACAATCTGGTTATAGAAGAAGACTTGGCATCATGAGAAAAGCAATATTCCCGGGTACTTTCGACCCTTTCACCATCGGACATTACTCGGTAGTGGAACGTGCACTTACCTTTATGGACGAAATTGTGATAGGAATCGGTATCAATGAGAACAAGAATACCTACTTCCCCATTGAGAAAAGAGAAGAAATGATTCGGGAACTTTATAAAGACGAACCTCGTATCCAGGTGATGTCCTATGACTGTCTGACAATTGATTTTGCGCAGGAAGTAGAGGCCAGGTTCATTGTCCGCGGTATCCGTACGGTGAAGGATTTCGAGTATGAAGAGACCATTGCAGACATTAACCGCAAACTGGCAGGGATTGAAACCATCCTGCTCTTCACAGAACCGGAACTGACTTGCGTCAGCTCTACAATTGTACGCGAGTTATTAACCTATAATAAAGATATCAGCCAGTTTATTCCCAAAGGAATGAAAATGAGTGAATAACACTCGTTAGGGAATAGGCGATGAGTCAGAAAAGATGATGAAGAAACTAACGATTATACTATCCGTTTGCTTGTGGGCAGTTGCCATACAAGCCCAGAACTTCGGTTCCGAAGCCATGCGAAAGTTACAAATGGCAGAGTTTGCAATCTCCAATTTCTATGTGGACAAAGTAGATGAAGACAAGTTGGTAGAAGAAGCCATCATCAAAATGTTGGCACAACTTGATCCGCACTCTACTTATTCGGATGCAGAGGAAGTGAAGAAGATGAACGAACCACTTCAAGGTAACTTCGAGGGTATCGGAGTGCAATTCCAGATGATAGAAGACACCCTGTTGGTGGTGCAACCTGTCAGCAACGGACCTTCCGAGAAAGTCGGCATCCTTGCCGGTGACCGTATCGTTGCGGTCAATGACAGCGCCATTGCCGGAGTGAAAATGAGTACGGAAGATATTATGAAGCGCCTTCGTGGTCCGAAAGGTTCGAAAGTCAATCTGACAATCGTTCGTCGTGGCGTGCAAGACCCTTTATTGTTTACAGTGAAAAGAGACAAGATACCTATCCTTAGCCTCGATGCCTCCTATATGATTCAACCTAAAACGGGTTATATCCGCATCAACCGTTTTGGAGCAACCACTGCCGAAGAATTCAAAAAAGCAATGACAAGCCTTCAGAAGCAAGGTATGAAGGATATGATTCTCGACCTGCAAGGAAACGGAGGTGGTTATCTCAATGCAGCCATTGACCTTGCTAACGAATTCCTGGGACAAAAGGAGCTAATCGTATATACCGAAGGCCGGACTGCCAAACGCAGTGATTTCTATGCCAAAGGGAATGGAGATTTCCGTAATGGACGTCTTATCATTCTGGTGGATGAGTACACAGCCTCTGCCAGTGAAATTGTCAGTGGCGCAGTACAGGATTGGGACAGAGGAATTATTGTAGGACGCCGCTCTTTCGGCAAAGGATTGGTGCAACGTCCTATCGACCTGCCGGACGGTTCCATGATTCGTTTGACTATTGCACGCTATTATACTCCATCGGGTCGTTCCATCCAAAAACCGTACGACAGTACTGTTGATTACAACAAGGATTTGATAGAACGTTTCAACCACGGTGAACTGATGAATGCTGACAGTATTCATTTCCCGGATTCGCTGAAAGTACAAACCAAGAAACTCGGACGTACCGTCTATGGTGGAGGTGGTATCATGCCGGATTATTTCGTACCTATCGACACTACTCTTTATACGGATTATCACCGTAATCTGGTAGCCAAAGGAGCCGTGATTAAATTCACCATGCAGTTTATCGAAGGACACCGGAAAGAGTTGGCAAACAAATACAAGAAGTTCGAATCGTTTGATGAGAAATTCGTAGTCGATGATGACATGCTCGCCAATCTAAAAGAAATCGGAGAGAAAGAAGGAGTGAAGTTCAATGAAGAGCAATATCAGAAATCGCTCCCTCTTATCAAGACCCAGCTCAAAGCATTGATAGCCCGTGACCTTTGGGATATGAACGAATATTTCCGGGTAATGAATACCACGAATGAGAGTATACAAAAAGCACTGGAAATATTGAATTCGGATGAATATCAGAAGAAACTAAAATAGGGTATTCAATAAACAATCATAAAACATCGTCTTTCAGTTTGGTGGACATACATACTCATCATAGTGGACATATAGATACACGATGGTGAGTATATATATCCACCACTCTGTATCTATATGTCCACTAAGCGCTGTGTATCAATCCGTTAACTTTATTATTGAATATATTCGAATGTCACCGTACCGCGAATATCAGAAGAAGAGGCGGCAATGTATGCCTTGAATTTTCCAGGTTCTGCCACCCAAGTACGCTGTTTATCATCAAAGAATTGCAATGCTTCCGGTTTGATTGTAAACTTCACCTCTTTTTCTTCATTCGGAAGAAGTTGTACCTTCCGAAAATCTTTCAATTCCTTAACCGGACGGAGGACACTACACTCCTCATCACCAATGTATAGTTGGATAATCTCTTTCCCTGCTACTTTTCCTGTATTCTTAACCTTTACAGAAACATCTATACTGCCATCAGTATTCATTGTTTGAGCCGATATTACAGGTTTACTATACTCAAAGGTAGTATAACTCATGCCATAACCAAAAGGAAAAAGTGGCTGCACCTTCTTCGTATCATACCAACGATAGCCAACCAGAATATCTTCTTTATATTCTTGACGGATGCTATCGCCCGGATAACTGATTTCCCCAAAGAAATGAGCCGGACAATCCTCCAGTTTCACCGGATAAGAGAAAGGAAGTTTACCACTGGGAGTCACCTCTCCACTCAACACATCAGCCAGCGCCTCCCCACCAACAGAGCCTAAATACCACGACTGGACAATAGAAGGAATCTCCTTTACCCAAGGCATTTCCACCGCATTTCCGCTGACAATCACTGCTACCAGATTTTTATTTACCTTCAACAAGGCTTCTATCAACTCATTCTGCGCAAAAGGAAGTTCGTATGATAAACGGTCTCCACCCTCACAGTCCTGAAAATGATTCTTATTTAGTCCGCCTACAAAAATCACCAAATCCGAATTCATCGCCTTTTCCACCGCATCATTACGCAAAGAATCCACAGTAACCTGCGGAATAACATCCGCCCGTCCATACATCGGGCGACCGCTTGTGTAACCTTGTGCATAAACCACACCGTCACCAAATTTGGCCTTTATACCGTCCAGTGATGAAATCACTTTCTGAACTTTCAACTCTGAAGAGCCACCACCTAACATCAAATTACGGGTAGCATTATCTCCCACCACTAAAATACGTTTGTATTTTCCTTGAGGTACAGGCAATAAGGCAGGTTGTTTCTTACCGGTTCCATTTTTCAACAGGACAATACCCTCTGTTGCAATCTCATAAGCCGTACGATAGTGCTCTTCACTAGTCAGTGTCCCGAACGGTTTCCTGCGATTCATGGCTGTACGGAAAATCAGACGCAACACACGGGCAGCCTTATCATTCACTACTTCCATCGGAATCTTACCTTCCCGAACCATTTTCAGATAAGACTTACCCAAGTAATAATCGTCATAACCGAATTCCGATTCTGAAGTCAAACCATTCGTATAAGATCCCATTTCAATATCCAAGCCATACATGGCAGCTTCATAGGTATCATGCGCAGCTCCCCAATCTGTTATGACACAACCGTCGAAATTCCATTCTCCCTTCAATATATCATTATTCAGCAGTTTATGATGAGTAGCATGAGTTCCGCGCACCTTATTGTACGCTCCCATAATAGACCAAGCCTTCCCTCTTTCCACAGCAGCCTTAAAGGCAGGCAGATATATCTCATACAATGCACGGTCACTTAGCTGCACATCGATATGTCCCCGCCATAATTCCTGATTGTTCAGTGCGTAATGTTTTACGCAGGCGGCTACTCCATTCTTCTGCACTCCCTGAATATAAGGTACACAAAGCTCCGAGGCTAAATAAGGGTCTTCCCCCATATATTCAAAGTTACGCCCGTTGAGCGGAGTACGATAGATATTCACACCCGGTCCCAGCAAAACATCCTTTTCACGATAACGGGCTTCTTCACCGATAGCATATCCATATTTCGCTGCTAATAGCGGATTCCAGCTAGCTGCCAGACAGGTCAGTGCAGGAAAGGCTGTGCAACTATCGTTCGTCCATCCGGCATATCCCCAATCATTCCAGTTAATTTCGGCACGTACGCCGTGAGGTCCGTCACTCATCCAAAGTTCAGGAATACCCAAACGGGGACAGCCAGGGGAGCTAAACTTCCCTTGTGCATAACTAAGACGAGTTTTCTCCTCCACAGTCATACGGTTCAACGCATCCTGTACCCTAACCTCTATCGGTTGTGTATCATCCAGATACACCGGTGTTTGTTCTTTGTCTTGAGCAATCGCCACCATACCTGTCTGAACAGACAGGAAACATATAGTCAATAAAAATGTCTTCATTATTCCAATAATCATTTACAGTTTACAATTCCTCTGCCGAAATCTTTAGTACAGCTTGCCGAAGTCCCTCTGAAGTAGCCGTCAGCTTTGCTTTTCCCGGTTTTCCATCGTTCTGAATGACAACAAGGCATTTTCCATAAAATGCTTTCCTCTTTTCATCCTTAAAGCGTTCCATCGATACCGGGTTTCCGTTGTCTACCCCTGCGATAAAGCCATTACCTTGTACTGTGAAATTCACTAGATTGTCAGCATCAGGGCAAAGATTTCCTTTCTCATCCAACACCTCCACAGTGACAAAACACAAATCTTTTCCATCAGCAGTCAGAATAGAACGATCAGGAGTCAGACGAATCTCTGCGGGTTTTCCGGCTGTGCAGATTTCCTTTTCCGCCACTACCTTACCACTCTCTCGTGCAATGACCTTCACCGTTCCCGGTTCAAACTTCACACGCCAAGCTACATGCAGATTATCAAGGTCTTTACGCTTCACTCCTTGCGACTTTCCATTCACAAACAGTTCCACTTCATCAGCCTGATTATAGTAGCACCACATATCAATCTCCTGTCCCGGAGTCCAGTTCCAGTGCGGGAAAAGGTGCAACACCTGCTTATCCGTCCATTCCGACTGATACAAATAGTAGACATCTTTCGGGAAACCAGCCAGATCTACAATACCAAAGTACGAACTACGCGCAGGCCATCCATAAGGAGTCGGTTCCCCGATATAATCAAATCCCGTCCATACATATTGCCCGCTGATAAAGTCGTTGTCCCTGACTAATTTCAAGCTTTCCTCATGAGTGTTTCCCCAAGGCACATGACAGTTTTCATAAGATGAACAGGCAAATGTGGAATCGGCAAAGGATTTGTCCCAACGCTCGGGCCAGATAAACATCCTGTCGCTGGGCATACGGTAATATCCGCGAGTCATCAACGCTGAATTGCTTTCAGTAATGATAAACGGCTTGTCCGGGAAATTAGCCGGAACATTGGGAATATCCTTGTTATGATAATTATAGCCAATCACATCCAGTACGCCGGAACGGAATAAATGATTGCCGGAATTCGGTTCATTGCATCCGGCAGTGATAGGACGGGCAGGATCAAGCCCTTTTACAAAGCTTACCAGTTTTTTCGTCAGCAAAGAGTTGACACTCTCCTCTCCTTCTTTGGCTAACATTTCAGAAGAATGTCCGAAATTTAAGATCAGATTGGCCTCTTCCAGACTCAACGTATCCGCTTTGGCATCACTCCATTGTTCGAGGACTTCATTACCGATACTCCACATAAAGACAGAAGGATGATTACGGTCACGCAAAATAAAGTCATTCAAATCGCGCTCGTGCCATTCATTGAAGTAACGGGCATAATCATGTGCCGTTTTTTTCTTCCGCCACATATCAAAAGCCTCATCCATCACGATAAATCCCATACGGTCACAAAGATCAAGCAGTTCGGGTGCGGGAGGATTATGGGAACAACGTATGCCGTTACACCCCATTTCTTTCAGAATTTGCAATTGCCGTTCAATGGCACGTGTGTTGACTGCCGCTCCCAAACAGCCCAGGTCATGATGCATACACACACCATTAATTTTTGTCTGCCTGCCATTCAACGTGAATCCTTTCCGGGCATCAAAACTAAATGTGCGAATACCAACAGGAGTAGTATACCTATCCATACATTCTTCGTTTCGCATCACTTTGGTAACCAGTGTATACAGATAAGGAGTATCAATATCCCACAGTTGAGGTTGCTTTACAGTCAGTTGCTGGGTAAAAACAACTTCCTTACCGGCTTCCGCTTTCCCGCTCGACCGGGTTTCAGCAACTTCTCTGCCTTCAGCATCCTGCAAGGAAGAACAGACAGTAACATTTTCGTTCGTATCACTTTCATTCACAAGGGTAGTAGCGAGATTCAGTACAGCCTGTTTTTCGTCAACTGACGAGGTTGTGACATACGTTCCCCATCCACCCACATGTATTGGGCCGGTCTTGCTTAGCCACACATTCCGGTAAATGCCACAACCTGAATACCACCGTGAATTAGGTTGCTCCGCATTATCCACACGTACAGCCAGCACATTCGGTTCATCCCATTTCAGATAAGGAGTCAGGTCATAGCTGAAACTAATATATCCATAAGGACGTACTCCCAATGAAACACCATTGATAAATACCTCCGAGTTCATATATACTCCGTCAAACTCAATGCGAAATATCTTTCCTGCATCCGCTTTGTCTACACTAAAGATTTTGCGATACCAACCGACTCCTCCCGGAAGTGCCCCTCCTCCTGTACCGGAAGGATTTTCCTGACTGAAGTCTCCTTCAATCGCCCAGTCGTGGGGCAAATCCAGTACACGCCAGTCATTGTCGGCAAAACCAGGTTGTGCCGCTTGCAGCCCGTCTCCCAAATGAAAACGCCAGTCTGCATTAAAGTCGGATCGCTCCCGCGGAGATACAAGGGGAGAACTGCTACATGCTCCTAATAACATCAGACAGCCTCCCAATGCCAAGCAGCTCCCCAGTATAAGGCAGCCCCCCAGCATCAAATATTTTAGTTTACCAATCATCATCAACGGATTATCATTCAGCTTACAGTTTCAATGTCTGTTTGCTGCCATTATACTTCACAGTCACCCCTTTCGCATTCAAATCAAACGGTTGGGCTTTTTCCTTATTGACCGTAATTACAGTGAAAGTCCGTTCTTTCAGCATACCCGGAAAATCTCCCTGGCGTTCACCGATCACTAAAGTCTTGGTAGCTTCATCATACTTCATTGGTATCATGGCATACCTCCCTTGTTCATAGTTATAATTCACACCCTCATCTTCGTATAACGTAAACTCTCCATCCGCTCCCTGATAAATATACAAACGGATATGATCCGCCGGTTTTTCATCCGTATACTGAATATCATCTCCGAATGGTACGATAGCACCGGCACGCACATACAACGGAATACGCTCATAAGGAGCTTCTATAACCTTTCTCTCTCCTCCAGCCTGAAATTTGCCTGAATAAAAATCATACCAGCCTTCTGATTGAGGGAAATAAATTTCACGGCTGCGGTCACCATATCGATAAACGGGAGATACCATAAACGAAGGACCGAACATAAACTGGTCACCAATATTATTCACTTCGGCATCCACTGTGAAATCCATAACTAAGGGACGCATGATCGTATAATCATCCAACCAGGTCATACCTGCCAACGAATAAATATACGGCATCATATTATAACGTAACTTGGTATAATACACAACCGACTGATAAGCCGGATGCCCTTCCGGCGCAATCTCCCATATTTCACGGAAAGGGTATTGCCCGTGTGCACGATACAAAGGCACAAACGCACCGAATTGATACCAGCGGGCATTCAACTCACGCCATTCTTTATAATCGGCGTTTTCCGTCTTTGTCGCGTTCCATTGTTTCTGTCCTGCCACATAACGATTCTCTACACAAAAACCGCCAATATCCATTGTCCAGTAAGGAATTCCACTCATCGCAAAATTCAACCCTGCAGAAATCTGCGCTTTCATATCTTCCCAACGTGTACCGATATCCCCACTCCATGTAGCCGTAGAATAACGCTGCAATCCGGCAAATCCCGAACGGGTTAATAAGAACACCCGTTTGTTATTATCCACCCCGCGCTGGCCGTCATAAATCGCTTCCGCATTCATCAGTGCATAAGCATTGAAGAATTCTGTTGAGGAACCTAATGCCGTAGGCCCGCACAAAGCCTTCCGATATTCCAGGTCTGTACAGTCACGCACATTCGGTTCGCTGGCATCCATCCACCAGGCATCTATACCCAACGGATAATAATGCTCATACATCTGTTTCCAGAACAATTTCCGTGCATCGGGATCGTATGCATCATAAAAACCATAATGGTAACCGGGACCTACCCAATCTTTCAAGCTATCCCTGACAGACTGCTGATACATCCAGCCATTCTCGTCGAATTCTTTGAAATGTTCAGTAGTAATATAGAACTTAGGCCATACCGAGATCATCATACGACCATGCATAGCATGGATTGAATCGACCATTGCTTTCGGATCCGGAAAACGAGGCTTATCAAACTCGTGACTGCCCCAGGCATTCTCCGGCCAGTGATTCCAATCCAGTACGATATTATCCAACGGAATTTTACGATCACGAAAACCCTTCAGTGCTCCCAACATTTCATCCTGTGTATTATACTTCTCACGACTTTGCCAGAAACCCATTGCCCACTTCGGCATAACGGGAGACTTTCCGGTCAGCGTACGATAACCGCTAATCACATCGTCCATATCTTCACCAGCCATAAAATAATAATCGAGCTGCTTGGTCATTTCACTCCACCACGACTGTTTCCCCTGTTCTTTCGGATCAACGGGTGTCAATGCACGCAGCCCGCAATAAGACTGCCCACCATCAGGCTGCCACTCGATTTTCAACGGCACACGCTTTCCTGCTTCCAAATGAGCAGCAAACTTATAACTATTAGGATTCCATGCAGTACGCCAACGTTCCGGCACTACCAGCTCATTATTCAAATAAACCTTGACATATCCTGCATAATAAAGAATAAACTTAAATTCTCCCGTTTGAGCAGGCTCTATCTCTCCTTCATAAGTGACGTTAGCCCCCATTAACGGCAGTTTCTTCGGAAGATTCTCAATCGTTTTCAGATTCTCGAAATAAATGGAATCTTCCCGACGAACCAGAGTTTCTCCTTTTTTCGGTACATAAGTACCGGTAAGCGCCCCTTCCTGACCTGTCTTATCATAAAGTTTAAAGATACGGTTCAACTGGGAATAATCATTCGGATTACCGAAGCGGCACAACGAATAACTATCCAGTAGTATGCCATAATTTTTATTCGAAACAACAAACGGAACAGATACTTTCGTATTGTATTGGAACAATTCTTCATTCTTGCCCTTATAATTAAATTCATCCGCCTGATGCTGACCTAATCCGTAAAACGCCTCATCTTCGGGAGACTCAAATACCTGACAGATCGTATATCCTTTCGTCCCCTCCACTTCTATCGGAGTAAACTTCTTTCCTCCTCCCTTGTTTTCCTGCAGGATTAACTCTCCGTTTCGATCCGTAAACCACACTTCCCCGGTACTAGCCAGTACGGATGCTTTTACTTCTTCAGTAGACACTATAATCGTATCGCCATTCTGCACAACGGCAAAGGATGTTTGTTTTTCCTGCGGAACAACAATCAAACTTTGCGGATCGGCAAACTTGCTGTCGGCAGTGGCGGAAACACGGATTAACTTATCTCCCATCACTTGAAGGCGAACTAAACGAGGCCCTCCTATTTCTTTCTGTTGTACTTTAACTATCACGCTATCACCTGTCTCCTCGTAGACCTTATTGGAACATGCTCCGAAAAGAAGTCCCGGCAACAGGCAATAGAAAATGTTTTTCATATTCATAATCATACCTACCTTTAGGGTTCAACAATATATTTTCTCATATCGCAAAAGTAAGTACTATAAATGAAAAGTTCCCCTTCTAATGTTTTACAGAAGGGGAACTTTTAAACAGTGACCGGACAATATGTTTTTTTCAGAGGTATCATTTGTTATTTCCCTTCTTTTTCCTGGTAAACGGAGGGCAAAACACCAAATTCATCCTTGAAATAACGACTGAAATATTTGGGGTTATTGAAGCCTACTTCGAAGGCTACTTCGGACACATGAAGCTGGCTTTCACGCAATAATTGCGCTGCCCGTTTCAAGCGGATCACGCGGATAAACTCAATCGGTGTCTTTCCTGTGATCTGAAGCAATTTCTTATACAAATGCACACGACTCATACCCAGCTCCCGGCTAAGTTCCTCTACCGAGAGTTCAGTACGTGACATATTATCTTCCACATACTTGATTGCTTTCTCTATCAACTTCTCATCCAATGAAGTAATCACAATCTCACTAGGCGCAGGATCAATCATTCCCTGGGTGACACGATGATAACGGCTTAGTTCGATCAGTTTACGGATACGCAATACAAGAATAGTCATATTGAAGGGCTTCGTTACATAATCGTCCGCTCCTGTCTGCAGTCCTTCCAGCTTCGCTTCGGTATTCTGCCGTGCTGTCAGCAAAATCACAGGGATATGCGCTGTGCGCTTATCTTGTTTTATCAGGCGACACAACTCATTGCCATCCATTTGGGGCATCATCACATCACTGATAACCAGATCGGGTAATTCTTCCTGCATCATCTCCCATGCTTCCTTACCATTCACAGCCAGTTTGACACGATACTGCAACTCCAGACTATAACGCATAAAGATACGGAAATCTTCATTATCATCTACTATCAGCAACAATGGGAAATTTTTGCGTTCCGTTTCCTCCCTGGCTTCCTCTTTCATCTCCTTATCTTCTTCATCCCCGGCCGACATACCCGTTTCTTCCGGCAACTGCACCTGTGTCTCCACATGTTTTACCGGAAACTGAATAACGAAAACAGACCCCATCCCTATATTATCGAATACCTTCACTTCTCCTTCATGCAAAGTGACAAAATCACGTACCAAACTCAAGCCGATACCATTTCCGGTAGTTTCCTCTACTCCCTTATGACCCGCCTGATAGAAACGTTCGAAGATATGTTCCTTGTCCACATCGCTAATTCCTATTCCGGTGTCGGCAATCTTGATTTCCAATATATCGGGAGTTCCTGCCACATGCTCTATCATCACCGTCACACGCCCTCCTTCGGGAGTAAACTTAAAAGCATTAGAAAGCAAATTCATCACAATCTTTCCTACCTTGTCAGCATCAAAAGCCATCGAGAATGTATCTATACCCGAAAAGAAAGAGAACTGAATGTGTTTCTTATCCGCCATCAACAGGAAAGAGTTGCAAACACTATGCACATACGAAATGATATCTCCTTCCGACAGAGACAACTGATGAGTACTCATTTCTCCTTTACGGAAATCGAGCAGTTGATTAACCAGATGCAACAACCGTTGTGCATTACGATACATCAATTGTAAACGTGTACTCTGCAATTCATCAGTCGTTTCCTTCAGCATGCCTTCCAAAGGAGAAATAATCAAAGTGAGCGGTGTACGCAATTCGTGGCTAACGTTCGTGAAGAAACGGAATTTCATATTATTTATTTCTTCATTCTTCGCCACCTCATTTTCTATTTGCTGAAGATGAAACTTCTCACGTTCACGTTTCAGCATCCGGTAACGCGCCAGGAAGAGCACGATAACCAAACCGACGGTATACAACAAATAAGCCCACCATGACATCCAGAAAGGAGGATTGACTACAATACCCAGCGTGGCTTCCTTTATGCCGACATAACCGTCACTATTGATCGCTTTCACTCTCAAAACGTACTTTCCCGGAGCAAGATTAGTGAAAGTCACATTGTGTACTCCTAACGGCAGGGTTAACCAGTCATTATTGAACCCTTCCAACTTATACATATATTGAGTTTTCTCCGGCAAATTATAGTTATCCGAAGCAAAAGATACACTGAAAATGTTCTGCTTATAATCGAACTCTACATTTTCTACATCGTTCAACTCTTTTTCAATCAACACTCTTCCACCATACGACTGTCCCACTTTCACAGCCTCATCAAACAGCGAAAGACCTGTAAACATCACATTAGGCAGCATTTTATTATAGCGTATATGATCCGGAGCAAAAACATTGACTCCATACAGACCACCAATCGCAATGATTCCATTGTGCAACGTCTTGATAGAACGCTGGTTAAAATCACAGTTCTGCAATCCGTCCTCACTATTGTAAGCCCTGGAATCAAAAAGATAACTCCCTTTTCCATCGGAAGCTACTGTTACCCGAATCACCTTTCTGCTGGTCGATACCCACATATTACGCTCCTGATCTTCCGTAATTGCTGCAATAAAATTTCCTTTAGCTTCTGCAACAAAAGACAGACCAAGAAATACATGGCGTCTCGTATCATACACATTCAATCCCTCACGGGTAGCAATCCATACCAATCCCCGGCTATCCTTATATACATGATTAACCGCATCATTCGATAACTTGACATTACCGCTCTGGCCTTGAATCTTTTTTATTTCTCGAGTACGCATATCCATCATGCCTACTCCCTGATTGGCAGTTCCGAAAAACAATGTATTATTATCTACCCAACACAAAGAGGTTACATTATTCTCCAACAAAGCCGAGTTACTACTGGTATAAGTTTCAAAAGTACCGGACACAGGTTCTAAACATTGCAAACCACCTCCCAATGAAGCAATCCAGATTCTTCCCTTATCATCCTCCACCAATGCCCAGACATTATTACTCGCCAAAGCGTTTCCGACACCCTCCTTATAAGAACGTATCTGGGAACCATTCATACAATACAATCCCCCATTAAATGTCCCGACCCATAATTTACCATCTTTTGACTTCAGCATAGATACAACCGGATTCGGCAACTGTCCTTCGGCATCTCGCCAGAAAGGTTCAGCCTTTCCTGTAGAGCGATTCCACAAAAGAATCCCATGGTCATTTGTTCCTAGCCACAGCCTGTTTTCATCCGCCTGTTCTATGCAAGTTATATCTCCCCATTCATACATATTGAATTTAAAGATACTTTCACTATAATAAGATACTCCTTTCTTATAAGTGCCTACCCACATGATACCATCCCTATCAGCATATAAGTCATAAATGGTATTATGAGGTAAACTCCGTCCATTGTCATCGTGGGCAACAAGAGAAGTTACTTTCCCCGTTTCCTTCTCAAGCACGTCTATACCGTCATAATCTTTTCCAACCCAAATCCTGCCTTCTATATCCTGTGCCACCGCATGAATAATTACGTCCGGACGTGACGACCAAATAGCGGTCAAATCTGTCCGCCAACTTTTTGTTCCACAATCATACGCCCAGATTCCCATAAGACTGTATGCCCAGATACAATTGTCTCTGTCTACAAAGAGCGAAAACTCTATTGTCTTTCCTGCCGGAATATATTTTTTTATTTCATCAGACTTCCATTTTATTGCCAATGTGGCACGATCCAGACAGACAAGCAGTCCTGTATTATAAATCAACAAAAGTCCGTCACTACACTCCGCTATTTGTGTCACTCCATGCTCCGGCAATGAATGTTCCACATACGAAAAAAAAAGTCTCTTCCCACCTTCCTTATAACGGTAGCATCCTTCACCTGCCACACTAAGGCATGTATTCCCTTCCCGGTCTACAAAGACCTGTTCCGGAACTCCTCCTGACTCGAGATTCTTCATGAATCCGGTAACATCGGTGATAAAACAATCCTGTTCTTTATCAAACAACACATAGCCTCGGCCCGTATTTACCCAAAACCGTCCATCAGGCATTTCCACAATATCAGTGATATAATTATCCGGTAAAGATCCCGGATCATTCTCGGCATGCTGGTAAATCTTAAAAGTATATCCATCATAGCGGTTCAGTCCGGTAGTCGTACCAAACCACATGAATCCATCACGATCTTTACAAATAGTGTTTACAGAGTTATTAGACAGCCCATCCGATACTTCCAGATGCTTAAACTGATAGGATTGCGCAACCACCATCCACGAAGAGAGAAGTAAAACAAACAATAAAAGGTTCTTTCTTATCATGTTTTTCAGATTTGTACAAAGAAAATAAAATATTACCAAACAGCCAAGAAAAAGAGCCTGCGAAAGCCTTTACTCATCGGTAATTTAGAAAAAAGTGAAGGGGCTACAAAAAAACAAACGGTCTGAACAGAGATTCCCGCCCAGACCGTCCTTATGTTTTATTAATACTCAATAGAAACAACAGAGCAACTCTAATCCGGACTATTCTGTCGCGAGTCCCTCTATCAGACCGTTATACTCCAAATTGTCATAAATGTCCAACGTATTGCGATTCAAAATACCGTCCCCACGATCCCAATAGAATGGAACCAGTCCATGAGCACGCGCCTGGCGTACTACACATCTGTCGAACGCCGCACGCGACAAGTCATGTCCTCTTTGGGCTTCTTCATCCGACAGTTGACGACGGATAGCCGCAAACTCACCGATGAGTACCGGAATATTCTGTTCTACAAACCGGGTCTTCAGTTTCTGAAATTGAGCTTTCATATATTCCTCTCCGCCAATATTGTCCCAACGACCTTCGTAATTGCCAACAGCATACCCGCGATTCTCTTCTCCCCAGAAATAGAAAGCCTTTCCCCAACTCTCATCTTTCTCCATGCCGCAGAACTGCCACGAACTGTAATAATGTACTTCAACAATCATACGTCCGTCCGTCGGATCTTCGGGCAATCGGTCCATCCATCGAATAGTCTTGTCAATATCCGTAGCAGGTCCCTGTACTATGAGATTACGATACACATTTTTCCCTCCTGTAGCACGAACGGCATCTACAAATGTCTGTTCATACTGTAGCAGTACTGTCATATCATCGACATCCTCAACATTCGGTTCGTTGCAGCCAGCAAAAATCAGACGCTCGTCATAGTTTCTGAAGAAAGTAGCAATCTGTTGCCACAAAGCTCGTTGTTTTTGGTCTACAGCTTTATTATATCCGTTTGGAATATCATTCTCCAACCAACCTCCGTCCCAATGAATATTAAGAATAGCATACAGTTCGTTATCCACACAATAGTCTACCACTTCCTTCACACGGTTGAGCCATGACGCCTGTATTTCATAGCTACCATCACTTACCAAATAATCATTCCAGGCACAAGGAATACGTACCGCACTGAATCCAAGCTCCTTTATCTTGGTAATCATGGCTTTGGTAGTAGCCGGATTTCCCCAGGCGGTTTCTCCACCGACAGCTTCCAGCGAATTACCCAGATTCCATCCAATCGCAATTTCCTTCATCAATTCCATCGCATTCTTCTCCATGCCTGTCATATCTGCTTCTGGTATCGAAGAAACCTGTTGAATCACGGTAACCGATTCTATAATGTCATTCAGCATGAATGTGATAACGGCTGTACGAGCTTCATTACCAACGTTAGGATCGGCGGTAAATGTCTCCACCTTTTCAGTCAGAGCACGTGAAGAATTATGATGAAGCCATCCGGCATCAACCGTTATCTCATAATCTCCGGATGCCTGTATCTTAATAGAAAAGTTTTCCCCTTCACCGGCAACAGTCACTTCGTGTGTTTCCGCTACTAAAAGGTCACTGGCGAGCTGATTCACCTGTACCACCTCATTCATTTCACTTCCTGTCACCTTAATCGTAGTCGAACGGGATTCCGTATCAGGATTGGCAGTTACACTGACTAGATACTTGCCAGTCTTTTTCGAGTCCGATTCCTGCCGGGTGATGCTGCACCACTCCGGCGAATCCGACACTACTTCATAAGACACGTTTGATTGTATATAGAGTAAAGTCTCGCTTTGGCTCTTACCGAAAGTCAATTCTTGCTTTGAGATTGTAATGAAAGGAGTTCCCGCTACTTCATCTTCCGTACAGGAAATAAGCAAAATACCTGCCAGACAGAAAACATAATACGTCCAAAGACAACAAATCTTATTCATACTCATTCAATTACAAGATTTTTAAAGTATCTATAGTAACGTTCACTTTATCCGGTTCTGCAATGTCACTGAACATATCAATGATATCAATCACGAATACGATTACACCGTTATAGGCCGCTTCCGGTTTAATGTTGATAGTATAAGTACCGTTGCCTTTCACCTTTACATCACTCGTGCCTGAATAACTAGGCCACCAACCACTTGCCGTACACATCAGACCTGCATTATATTCCTTGGTGGCCGCATCGCCACTCAATCCGCTAATAGTAAAAGTCAGCTCCATTGAATAGTCGAACACAATGCTTGCCGGATCAACCGGAGATGCAGATGCAGTCTGACCATATTGATTGTACAGTTCGATACGAAAATTATTCTTATCGTTCTCCAGATGTCCCCACACCAATTTATGGTTGTCAACAGTAATAGTGGTTGCCTCCGGTTCGGAGCTTCCTCCGGCATTGGGCACAAAGTGATAAGCCTGATATTCATCTTTTTCAGAGCTGCGCGCACCAAGCCACATACCTATCACCGATCCTCCTGCACTCTCGATGCGGAGGATGCGAAGCTGGTTGTTAGCATCTGCTCCAAACATAATATCACCGCCACCGATGTGACAGGCAGGCAAGGCTGAACTGAAGGTGTAAATGCCTTTTTTATCCAAACTATAGGTTCCGTCCGAAGAAGTACCATCAGGCAGAACAAGAGAATAGGTCATTGTACTTGAATTCAAAGTCAACGCAAGTTTTTCCAATCCGCTGACCGGAGTTGCCCACTCGGGATAGTTACCGGCTGTAAAGTTATTCATTAAGCTACCATCCAGGTTTGCCCAGTCGAACGGAACATCAGGCGACATCGTCCATTTGATTTCGGTAGTCACGACTTCCGATACCATGTCTTCCCATCCGTCAGGCAATGCAGGTTCCGGATCTGGCCTATCTTCAGGCACATAATTGTCGGCATATTCTTTCGAAACAAAGTTCCATACCAGCCACCAGGGTCCTTCGCTATTGTCACGCATCACCCCGATACGCATGTGATTCTCATCCAGTTCGAGCAACTTCAGATTCCGGTTCCAATTCGTACTTCTGTCCGACCATGAGGGCGTGTGCAACAGTTCACAGTCGGTAAACGTGATGGTATGATCGTCTACATTGAGCATAAATGTACCTACGGCTGTGCTCTGTGAAGAAGAATTATAAACTGTCACGTTCGCTCCGCCGGTCAGACCGAAAGTCATCGTACTCTCCCAAATGGCATCATCTCCCGAATGACCAACGCCCGGATCCCAGTTGGCACTCCAGTTGTTCCACTCTACGGTCGTGCTTGGATCAGCATAAGTCACTTCACCCGCAGCAAATCCATACGAACCGTTATCGAAAATCCAAACCTTCTCATTGTTGACTCCTCCCGACAAATAAGTCCATAAGGCATCATTCACAAATTCGGCACAGAAGCTGTCGATGGTAAACTTAGCAGCGGGACCATACACTATTCCGGCTCGTGTCTGTACACCGAACTTCACGCTATACTCTCCCTCAAACGGTATCTGCAACTTAACTTCCGCACTCTGACTCCGTCCTTGCGGATGTTCCCAACATACCTGATAATTTGAAGGCATCAGACTTTTCAGATAAACAATATTCGGATTCACCGCATCATGTGTGATCGAAAAAGCAATTCCTTCGGCCAGGTCATCCGAAACGATATCCTGACTTCCCAATTCATAAGTTTCGGGAGTACATGCCGACAACAATGTGACGAGCGTTGCCAGCAATGCTATATATAATTTTGATACAATCTTATTCATAACTTCCATTTTTTAATACCAACCTACATTCTGTTTCAAAACGCCATTCGAAAGTATAATCTGATTATTCGGAATTTGAGAAAAACCTCGCTTGCCGATAATATTCGAAGCTGTAATGCTTACATCCTCGGGATTTCCCCCGCTGACAACCGACGTAGTACCTGCAATCTGCGAAGCGGCATAATCCACACCCTGACGCAGTAGATCCCAGTAACGCTGTCCTTCAAAAGCAAACTCCAGCATACGCTCTTTTATTATATTTTCTTTTGTGACCGCAACTTCCCGATAATCATTTGAAACCGACAAGTTTCCCTCACCATCATTCAATGTATAAGCACGCTGGCGTACCTGATTGAAATATGCCTGTGCGTTCGGACTTCCTAATTCAGCAGCCATTAACAACACATCAGCATAGCGCATCACAATGAAATCCTGATATTGTGAAATCTGGAAATCGCCTTCACCTAAACCAGAAATTTCATCAGTAATCGACCATGCACCAGACTTTTCATCTTTAACCCATTTCGACATCGGAGTATATTTCTTTACCGTATATCCGGTGTATTCACGTTGATCGGCATACGATTTTGCATATTCCGAATCATCGGTGATACCTTCACTATCCAAATTGATGATAGAAGCTTCACGACGTGCATCACCCGTACCATAGACAGTCCACATTTTAGGATTGACCGTGCATCCTCCCCATCCTCTTCCGTAAGGTGCATGATTCAGATAACTACGTATCCCCATGTAGACCAGCCAGCGGTTTCCATCATTATTTCCATCATAATCTTGCGTATAATTAAATTTCTGTGCCAATACCACCTCCATATTACCTTTTCCGGCATAGGTCTTAGTCTGTGTATAATCACCTGTCGCCGCATTTCGGCTCCATGAAGTGGAAGCAGCCGGCCACAAGTTTTTGAATTCTCCAACCAGCCCGTAGCCTTCAGTTTCTGCTACAGAGATAAAATTTTCCAGTCCCTGCAATACCGAAGCTTTGGTGACACCTTCTACCTGAGGTTCTTTGCCGTAATAGCCTGTATAAAACAAGTAAACGCGAGCTAACAGCGCTTCAGCAGCAAACTTGGTTATATGACCGTCATTCGAAGCAGCCGCACTTTTAGGATATGCGCCTGCCGGAATATTATCCGCAGCAAATTTAAGATCGCTGAAGATAAGATTGTACACCTCTTCCGGGTTGGCTTGTGCACGGTTCTCATTCACAGGTTCGGTGAATAAGGGAATATTTTCCCAAAGACGGACCATATCGAAATAGCACAAGGCACGTAAGGCACGACATTCACCCATATAAGTATTTCTCGTCTGGTCACTTGTCCAGGATATCTGACCTTCATGAGCCAGAAGTTCATTGCATCGATACACTGCCGCATAATAGTTAGTCCATTCCGTTTCCAACAAGTTCATATCGGAAGGAGACTGAGTGGCATCGAAGCGATCTATCACCTGATAGTTACGAGCGTCAGTATTTCCCATACCGGCAAAACACTCGTCCGCCATGACTTGCGAAGCAAAATAAAAGGCACATGCCTGACTGGACGTAGTACACTGCCAGCCATCATAACAACCTATCAATGCTCGCCACGCATCACTCTCCGTCCTGTAGAAATTGCCGGTAGTAGATTCTTTTTTCGATTCTACATCCAAAAAGCCTGCCGTACATGCCGTAAGTGACATCACAGCTAGTACCATTCCCACTATATATAATTTCATATTATTCATATTCTCTGATTTTTTTAAGGTTATAAATTAGAACTTCAGATTGACACCAACGAGGAATGTACGCGGACGAGGATAATACCCCAGGTCGATACCCGATACCCAGTCGGAGGTTCCGTAACCAATTTCGGGATCCATACCATCGTATTTGGTGAAAGTAAACGCATTCTGTACCTGAACATACAAACGGGCCTGACTGATAACTTTGAGTTTAATCAGCTTGGCAAAATCGTAGCCCAAGGTGATGTTGCTGATACGCAGATAGTCACCGTCTTGCAGGTAGAGGTCGGAAAATTGCCAGTTGATATTAGTGTCCGTCACACGAGGCATCCGGTTGGAAGTTCCTTCTCCGGTCCAGCGATTCAGGATGGCAGTCGTATAGTTAGCCTTGCTATTGGCATGATTACGGTACGATTGCACAATCTGATTGCCAGCGGCTCCATAGGCTACCAATGAGAAATCAAAGTTTTTGTAGTTAAATCCGACATTGAATCCGTAAGTAAAATCAGGAGTACCATTGCCCAAATCCACCTTATCGTTATCGTCGATAATTCCATCCTGATTCTGGTCTACATAGATAACGTCACCCGCTTGTGCGTCGGCCTGCAGGATGCCATGCTTTCCGTCGGCATTCCAGTTGGCAATCTGTTCTTTGTTCTGGAAGATACCGGCAGTTTCGTATCCCCAAAAGTAACCGATAGCATGACCGTTTTGTGCCCGGTAGAACTCCGGTGTATTATCATACAACATATTGATTTTGCCGTGAATGATACCATCTTCAGTAGGAATATTCCCTACCTTATTCTTGTTATATGCACCGTTCACACCAATATTATAATTGAAGTCCTTACCTGCCCGGTCATTCCAGGTTAAAGCCAGTTCAATACCTGTATTCTTCACATCGCCGCCGTTGATAAAAGGTGCACCCGTTCCTGCCGTAGCCAGAATAGGAGCTTCCACCAGCCAATCTTTGGTTGTCTTGATATAGAAATCGGCGGTCAAACTCAAACGGCTTTTTAAGAAACGTGCATCAATACCTATATTAGTCTGTTCCGAAGTCTCCCAAGTTACACTCTCATTGGCCAGACGGCTGGGATATGCACCCCAGTAACCAGACTGTGCCGGAGCACCATCGGCTGTTCCGAAAATGTAATGGGTATTGGAAGAGGTGATAGGAGCCGTATACTGGTAATTATCGATATTCTGATTGCCGACTTGCCCCCAACTTGCACGCAACTTCAGATAATCAAGCCAATTTTGAGTATTCTGCATGAACTTTTCATTTGAGAGAGTCCATCCTGCAGATATAGATGGAAATACACCGTAACGGTTGCCACGTGCAAACTTCGATGAGCCATCAGCACGCAAGGTAGCATTCAGCATATAGGTTTCCTTCCAGTTCCATCCAAAACGTCCAAAGTAAGAAACAGAGCGACTTTCATCATGCGGATATCCATCGACAGACATTCCGTCGTCGGCGCTCGAAGCTGTACCATTACCTACATAGGCATGATCCCAATCGTCAAAGCCTTCTCTCAATGCTCCGGTTTTGGCCTGCAGATAAGTACCAGAATAGCGATATACTTCCATTCCGACTAAAGCATTGAATGCATGTTTGGCGCATGTCCAGTCATAAGCAGCCGTATTAGTCCAGGTCATTCCTAAAGAATGATTCATATTTTGGGTGGCTGATGTACGGGTCGTATTATAAGTATAAATTGAGAATTGATAAAGCGGATTGAAACTACGGTATTCCGAAGAACCGTACACTGCTCCGAATACGCTTCTCAACTTCAAGTTCCTGACCGGTTGCAGTTCGGCATATACATTGCCGGAGAATGTGGCCGTCTTGTTCTCGTTGTTGCTGTTGGTCATCATTGAACCGTAAGGATTGCCGTCACCGTTATACCAATCGGAGTTCGATGTATCGTTATAAGAAGAATCATAAGCATTATTATCGCTATAGATTGGAGCAAGCGGCGAAGTGGCAAATGCACCGCGCAAAGTATTGTTATATTGGTCGGATACTGAAATGCCATTGTTCATTTTGTAGACGAAGCTGACCTGCTCGCCCACTTTCAGCAAATCCGAATCCTTGAATATCTTATGCTCGGAATTGATGCGGAAATTGTAACGTTCATAGTTCGAAACGTCCTTACCGCCCACTATTCCTTCCTGACTCATATACCCCAACGATAAGGCATAAGTGGAAGTCTGCGAACCTCCGGTGATACCCAATGTATAACTCTGCGTTCTGGTATTATCTTTAAACATCGAGTCTATCCAGTCCGTGTCGTGTACATTTCCATTAGCATCATAAATACTCCGAAATGAACTCCAATCATAAGGTGTATTTCCGGAATTAACAGCCTGCTCGTCCATAATGGTCATGTATTCTTTTGCGTTCAGCATATTTATCTTCCGGGCCACTGTCTGTACACCGTAATAGGCATCAAAGGAAATTTGCGCCTTTCCTTCCTTGCCCGATTTTGTGGTAATCAACACTACACCATTGGCAGCCTGAGCACCATAAATAGCTGCCGAAGCTGCATCCTTTAATATATCGATACTTTCTATATCGGCAGGATTCAAGGTGGAAATATCACCGCCCACACCATCAATAAGATACAGTGGACTAGAATTTCCGACAGTACCCAGACCACGAATACTGACTTTCATGTCCGAGCCCGGCTGGCCGGAAGTAGAAGAGATATTCACCCCAGGTGTCTGTCCTTGCATCCCCTGCAAAGGGCTATTGGTATTCATCTTGGCAAGACTCTCACCCTTCACCTGCACCGTTGCACCGGTCACCAGTTTCTTTTTCTGCACACCATAACCCACCACCACTACTTCATCAAGAATTTCGGTATCTTCCTTTAATATTACATTGAGCGATTTCTGATCCGTCACAACGATTTCCTGCGTAACGTATCCTATATAAGAGAAGACTAAAGTCTGTCCGGACACCACATTCAGCTTGAAGTTTCCATCCATATCGGTGATTGTTCCATTGGCTGTCTCCTTCACCAAGACACTAACCCCCACCAAAGGCAACTCATCAGTGCCCGAGATAACTACACCACTGACAGTTGAAGTTTGCGAAGGAACAGCCTTCACAGACATTATCGGCAAACACAACAGAATGATTACCGCAAAGCTAAAGAGATGCACAAATGTGCATTTTAAAGAAAAGTGTTTACTCATGGTATATTGTTTAATAGTTAATTTAAAACACATGATATAAAAGAGGTAGTCAATAACCCCAGCATAAATATGACTCGTTTAATACCCGATGGACTAAATAATCCATCATTGAATGACTGTTTTTCCATATTCTTCATATACTATTAGATTAAATTTAAAATCGTTAACCTCGTCTCATCAAAACATATTTCGTTTCTACGCCACAAAATTATGTATTCGGCATGTAACTTCACCTCTGTAATGTTATTCATATAGGGAGCGTTTTGGAAACGATGGGGTGAATTTGTTTTATAAAGGGGATTCATTTGTTTTCTCCCTGTTTCCCTTTATACTTAAAACACTCAAAATCAGCATACATCTTTGATTCCTTAGAAACCGATACAGCGTAAAGTCCCAAGACAACTCCGGTAAATCCACCTGCTGTTTCAGTACTTAGATAACGCGTGTTCATCTTACCCAGGTCATAATATATTCCATTCACTTTATAACCGAAATAATAGAAATTGATATCCGACTTCACCACCAATTCCACTTCACCATCCGCCGGCAGAGAAACTTCTTTGGCACAATGGGTAATCTCTCCTAGTTTATATCGCAAGCCAACAGAACGTTTCCGATCTTTATCCTGGCGGACAAATAAATCGTAGTGAGAATGAAACTCCATAAAGACGGAAATTCCCGCTTCATCATTCGCTCCGGCTTTCTGCAAGACTACCGGAACGGATGCTTCCATATCAAAATGCTCTTGCCGCAAGGCGACAAAGGTAGGGCTTTTCCAGTCGCTTAACGTAACGGGGGTCGCTATCAAACGAAGTTTTCCATCTTTGGTAAAAGTATAATTCTTCGCTTCGGGATTTTGCAGATGAATCCATTCGGGAGAAAGTCGTCCTTCTTTAAAGTCTATTCGTTCCGGTCTGCCTTTCATTTCCTGTTGAGGCAGGGTAGGCACGTCCATCTTCAAAGAAATGGTTCCGTTACCATTGACTACAGGCCAAGCGTCCTTATCCCACCGCACCGGAGCCAGATAAGTTTCACGACCTAACGTATGATGCATACCCGGCATCACTCTGTACGCCAGACAAACCATCCACCAGGAACCATCAGTACCTTCCACTAGGTCGGCATGTCCGGTTCCCTGAATCGGACTGGATTGTCCCGACTCGTTGGCATGAGTCAGAATAGGATTTGCCGGATTTCCCTGATAAGGGCCGTCTATGTAACGGCTGCGGGCAATGGTTACTTTATGTCCCAATTCCGTACCGCCCTCCGAAATCAGCAGATAGTACCAGCCGTCTTTCTTATAAATGTGCGGACCTTCGGCATATCTGCCTCCGGTGCCGTTCCATATTCTTTTGGAAGAAGAAAGCTGTTTGCCTGTCATGGGATCAATCTCACACAGGTTGATGTACCCATCCGGATTGCTGACCATAAAACATTTGCCGTCTTCAAAATAAAGCGAAGGATCGATGCCTCCTTGCTCCAACCAAACTGGTTCGGACCATTCGCCATGGGGATCGGTGGTATGCACCAAAAAGTTTCCCTTGCCGGAGACATTGGTAGTAATCATATAGAATATTCCATCGTTGTAGCGGATGGTAGGAGCAAAAATACCGCTTCCCGAATTGGCATCAGCCAGATTGAGTTGGGACGGACGGGTCAGACAGTTTCCTATCTGCTCCCAATGCACAAGGTCTTTACTGTGAAACAAAGGCACTCCGGGAAAATATTGAAAACTGCTGTTGACCAGGTAATAATCATCCCCTGCCTTACAAACACTCGGATCAGGATGGAAACCGGAGATTACAGGGTTATTGTACCCCTGTGCCGATACCTCGCATACGGAACAAAGTAAGATGGAAATAAGAAATAAAGCGTTTCGCATATTATATAATTTAAGAGTTAAACATCTTCTGTCAGCCGACAGTACAAAAGTAGATGTTTTTCACCAGAGAAATACGGTATTTCGTTCACACCCGGTCTGCCAAATGTTTTACTCATACGCACAGAATGTATCTTATTGGGGCATGATTTGTATTCAATTGCATTTCGCCCTTTCGGGTGATTGCAAATCTTCCTACATTTGTAATAGGATTTAAGTCTTACTCTAAAAATATCAACTCATGAAAAGCATTAAGAAAATGGTATTAGTATCAGCCTTTGCCGGTACTTGTCTTGCGCCCCATGCACAGACAACCTCTCCTGCCATCCCGGCTGATCCGGCTATTGAAGCTAACATCCGGGAATGGCTTCAGAAAATGACTCTCGAACAAAAGATCGGTCAGATGTGTGAAATCACCATTGATGTGGTTTCTGATCTTGAAACCAGTCGCAAAAAGGGGTTCTGCCTTAGCGAGGCAATGCTCGACACTGTTATCGGCAAATATAAAGTAGGCTCCCTGTTGAATGTTCCTTTAGGGGTAGCACAAAAAAAGGAGAAGTGGGCGGAAGCTATCAAACAGATACAGGAAAAATCGATGAAGGAGATCGGTATTCCCTGCATCTATGGGGTAGATCAGATTCATGGAACGACTTACACATTGGACGGAACGATGTTTCCGCAAGGCATCAACATGGGAGCCACCTTCAACCGCGAGCTAACGAGAAGAGGTGCCGAAATCTCCGCTTATGAAACCAAAGCAGGCTGCATCCCCTGGACGTTCGCCCCAGTAGTCGACTTAGGCCGCGACCCGCGCTGGGCACGTATGTGGGAGAATTATGGTGAAGATTGTTATGTAAACGCAGAAATGGGTGTATCGGCCGTGAAAGGTTTTCAGGGAGAAGACCCGAACCGTATCGGAGAATACCATGTAGCTGCGTGCATGAAGCATTATATGGGTTACGGTGTACCTGTTTCCGGTAAAGACCGTACTCCGTCTTCCATCTCACGCAGTGATATGCGTGAAAAACATTTCGCTCCTTTCCTTGCCGCTGTATGTCAGGGTGCATTGAGCGTAATGGTAAACTCCGGTGTTGACAACGGACTGCCATTTCACGCCAACCGTGAGTTGCTGACCGAATGGCTGAAAGAAGACTTGAAGTGGGACGGACTGATTGTTACAGACTGGGCGGACATTAACAATCTCTGTACCCGGGATCACATCGCTGCCACCAAGAAAGAGGCTGTCAAGATTGCCATCAATGCCGGTATCGATATGTCGATGGTTCCATACGAAGTGAGTTTCTGCGATTATCTGAAAGAGTTGATTGAAGAAGGAGAGGTATCGATGGAACGCATCAACGATGCAGTAGCCCGTGTGTTGCGTCTGAAATATCGTCTGGGATTGTTCGACCATCCGTATTGGGATATTAAGAAGTATGACAAGTTCGGTTCTAAGGAATTTGCAGCTGTTGCTTTGCAGGCCGCCGAGGAATCGGAAGTGTTGCTAAAGAATGACGGAAATATCCTGCCGATAGCGAAAGGCAAAAAGATTCTTCTGACCGGGCCGAACGCAAACTCGATGCGTTGTCTGAATGGCGGATGGTCGTATAGTTGGCAAGGACACGTTGCCGATGAATATGCACAGGCATATCATACCATCTACGAGGCTTTGTGTGAGAAATATGGAAAAGAGAATATTATCTATGAACCGGGAGTGACCTACGCCCCTTATAAGAACGATAACTGGTGGGAAGAGAACAAACCGGAAATTGAAAAACCGGTGGCAGCGGCAGCACAAGCGGATATTATCATCGCCTGCATCGGCGAAAACTCTTATTGCGAAACTCCGGGTAACCTGACTGATCTTACATTATCGGAAAACCAACGAAATCTGGTGAAGGCTCTGGCTGGTACGGGCAAACCTATTGTCCTGATTCTGAATCAGGGACGTCCGCGCATTATCAACGATATAGTGCCTTTAGCTAAAGCGGTTGTCAACATCATGTTGCCAAGCAATTACGGTGGCGATGCACTTGCTAACTTATTGGCCGGTGATGCCAACTTCAGTGGAAAAATGCCGTTCACCTATCCCCGACTAATCAATGCCTTGGCGACTTATGACTACAAGCCTTGCGAAAACATGGGGCAAATGGGAGGTAACTACAATTATGACTCGGTGATGGATATTCAATGGCCGTTCGGTTTCGGATTAAGTTATACTAATTATAAGTACAGCAACCTAAAAGTAAATAAACCGACTTTTAATGCTGACGATGAATTGATATTCACAGTTGACGTAACCAACACGGGCAAAGTTGCCGGAAAAGAGAGTGTGTTATTGTTCTCTAAGGACTTAGTGGCAAGCAGTACACCGGACAATATTCGTTTACGAAACTTCGAAAAGATTTCTCTGAAGCCGGGAGAAACAAAGACTGTTACGCTGAAACTGAAAGGAAGCGATCTGGCATTTGTAGGATATGACGGTAAATGGAGACTGGAAAAAGGAGATTTCAAGATTAAATGTGGTGACCAATGGATGGATATTGTATGCGATCAGACGAAGGTGTGGAATACTCCGAATAAGAATACGCTCCACAAGTAAATCTCTTTTTATATATTTCTATATAAACATCTTCATATTAGGATCTTCTTCCTATATAAAAATACACATTCCTCTATCAGATAGAACAAGGCATACAAATACCTCAAACAAGTAGGAATACTTTGCTTTTCTCCCTGATATAGTTTATCTTTGCTACCGATATAGTACATTCTTCATGGCCGTGGCGAATTCCTACCACGGCCGTGGAAAGATACTACCACAGCCATGAAGAGATCTCTCCACGGCCGTGGGAAACTAATGATAAAGGCACCGGAAGACAACTATCCCTATGCCTTAGTCTAAGAATAAAGGCAGGATAACTTATAAAAGCCGCTTGATAACAAACAAACAACAGCTATATAACACCCTCCCCCCTAAGTCCGAAGATGATCGATTAGCTTCGCAACAACAAAAAACAATGTCCTTATAGGCTTGCAACGGTAAATTAAAGGTACGTAGTAATGTATAAGGCGAAAACAAATTAATAATGGCAATACAATTTGAATTGTACAAGACTCCCCGTCCCAAAGATGAGGGAGACAAAGAAGTGTATCACGCACGTGTAGTCAACTTCCAACACATTGACACAGACTATTTGGCAAAAGAAATCCAGATAGCAACTTCTCTAACTGAAGGGGATGTAAAGTCAGTTCTCGAATCCCTAAGTCATTTTATGGGGGATCGTCTTCGGGAAGGACAAAGCGTCCATCTGGATGGCATCGGTTATTTCCAGATAAAGCTGAATAGTCAAGAACCTATCACTTCGCCCAAACTAAAAGCGAATCAGATAAAACTCAAAGCCAATATCAGCTTTAAAGCGGACGTCAAACTGAAAAAGTCTGTCAGTGTTGTTCATGTGGAGCGAAGTAAACTGAAACCCCATTCGGCTGTCCTTTCAAATGACGAGATAGACAAATTGCTGACAAACTACTTCAAGAGCAACCCTGTATTAACCCGTCGCGACTTTCAAGGATTGTGCGGCTTTACCCCTACCACTGCCGCACGGCAAATCAAACGGCTGAAAGAGGAGGAGAAGAAGTTGAAGAATATCAATACTTATTATAATCCGATTTATGTGCCGATGCCGGGATATTATGGCAAGGCGGAGATAAAGACAGATGAATAAAAGGAAATCAAAAGAAATAAAAAAGGGAAATTCAGTTGTCGCAAATTTTGCAACAACTGAATTTCCCTCTATTTTCGTCTAACTTGTGCAAAAATTACACAAGTTAATTACTATCTTAATTAGCAATGGGCAGGCGTACAAATATACCACTCAAAAATATGAGACAGTTTTTTATTTGCCCTGAAGCGTTATAATAGAACGCGCCGGAATCTGAACAATCTTTCCACTTTTCACTGTCCCCACCGGAAGCAAATTTTCCCCTTCTTTATCCGAAGTACGATAAATCTGCCATTGCGTATTTCCTACTTTTCCTTTATGAATAGAAAACTCTTTTTCTTCATTGGCATAATTAATAACTACCATCACATACGTTCCGTCTACATTCTTATAAGCAGAACACATCAATCCTTGCTGGTCGGTGTCACCATCAGGAATCAAAGCGTCTGTTTGATCGAAAGCCGAAACGGATAACCTAACTGCTCCCGGACGGATAAAACGACTATAATTACCTAAAGCCCACATCAGTTTGGAGTCTTCTACTCTGCCATCTAAGAAATTATTGTCCGTAGTATATTCGCGAATCAATCCATCTTTATAATCACCGCCAATAGCACGCCACCACTGCCAGCTTTCAGCTCTGGCATATACAATATCGTGATGAATGATACGTGCCACATAGAGCGCTGTCTTCATCGTATGGTCGAAACCATTTCCACCACCAATTTCTTCATCATTGCCCATAATGCAGGTTTCTGTTTGCCAGAAACCTACTTGATGTTTATCTAATGTATCCCGCAGCTGGCAGCGGATATTACGCAGCTCACTTAACGGAGTCGTTGTCCAATAACTATGACCGAGCATCAGACGGGGAACATTCGGAGTATCTCCCAAATACGTATCCACACTATCCGGGCAGAAGAAAGCCTGAATCTGATACCCCCGTTGCCAATCCGTTTCGTGAGTGCGGAACATACAACGATAATCGGAAGACTCATTGACCATAATCTGTGTATCCATGTTCCGGTCTACAAACTCTTTGCTCAACAGACGAACCGTGCGAGCTATTTCCCTATTCGTTGCCGGACAACCTTCCTGCTTCGGACCGACCCAGTTCCAGTGTCCATCCGGTTCATTAAAAGGACAGATATAGTTGAACTTGATGCCATCGTGTTGTTCTACTCCCTGCACTACATCTGCCAGAAAACGAGCGTACTTTTCATAACAATCCAGTTTCAGGTTCGCCGTACCTCCACGTCCGGTGTTGGTAGCCAATCCGTTCTGTGTGTAATATACGGGAGGCGAATTCAAGAAAGCCAGAAATTTGTTGACTCCCCGTTCTTTTGCCAGTTTCAGGAAATTGCGTTGCCCTTGTTGTTTGTTCCAGTCGTATGTTCCGTCGGGATTCAGGAAACATTCGGCACGCATCCAGGGAGAGGCAATCTGACTGTTCTCTCCTTGCTCCGTGCTACCTGCTCCGACATTGAAACGCCAGAGTGACAGGCCGATACCTTTCGGCTGTCCGTTGGCGTCGTTCTCCGTGCTGAACAGCCAGTCGGCTATTTGGTTTTGTTTCTCCTGTGGCCAAAGCCCGATGAATTGCATACTCCAGGCATCGGAAGCACTGAAGTATGCCATCGTCTGACAGGGTTGGTCTGTTTCTATCTGATAACGTATTTCGGGGGCAGGTTGGGAACATCCACCTGCCACACCGGCTATTGAGAAGAAGCCTAAAGCGGCTAAAATCTTTTTACCTTTCATCCTATTCATCTAAAATCTTTAATTATTCAAATCACACAATACAGTTCTAAAAACATACAAACAATCTATTGAAATCCGAAAAGATATAACTAACGGGTGGGTATTACTTGTTTAATGCTACCATCTTCATTAAATTCCATACGATCTATGCATACTTCACGATGAACACCGGGATCACTCTTCAGATAATTCTTATTAATGCGATGATAAACAATATACCACTTATCAGTACCGGGAACCTGTAATATGGAATTATGAGCAGGGCCATATATTTCCTTCTCCGGGTTTTGAATCAATACGACAGGGCTCTTAGCTACTTTAATCGGCCCCAAAGGTGATGTCGAAGTGCCATAAGCTACATGATAATTAGGAGAGCCGGTATCGTCTACCGACCACATGAAATAGTAAAGCCCGTTACGATAAAACACATAAGCAGCCTCACGATACGCATAATCCTGTAGCGTTCCTCCTTCGGGAGTCATCACTGTGATAGTTTCTTTCTTAATTGAAATCATATCATCATTAAGCTCTGCACCTGCCATATAACCGTTTCCCCAATACAAATATGACTTCCCCGAAGCTGGATCGGTGAACACGTCCACATCAATCTGTTGCCCGTGTCCTGTAGGCGAATCCGTTATAATAGGATGTCCCAAGTCAACAAACGGTCCGGCAGGCGAATCACTTGTAGCCACTCCGATCTGCTTTCCTCCTCCTGTCTTAGGATTTCCACTGTAATAAAAGAAATATTTATATTGATCTCCTACTAACTTTTCCTCTATACATGGTGCCCACGCATTACCATCCGCCCAAGGCACTTGGTCTGACTTTAAATCCAGCATGACTCCTTCATCCTTCCAATTTTTCAAGTCGACGGACGAAAAAACAGTAAAATACCAACCACCCCATCCAGGCTGACCGTCTGTAGTAGAATAAATGTAGTATTTCTTTGTCTTATTAGAATACAAGATTTCAGGATCGGCATGAAAACCCGGCAAGACAGGATTCCCTGATTGTGCGAAAGCAGGAAATGTCACCGCTAACAGCAGACCGAACGCAATTAGAGTTTGTTTAATCGTTACTATCATTATTTTCATTCATTAGATAAAGGGGGAAATATCAGGTTGCGATACTTCCCCCTCAAGTATTATATTCTTGATACTATTTATTTCAATGCTACCTTAATAGACTGACTATAGCAATATTCTGATGATTTGTCCGATTTGACTCCCACACGGGCGTAAAGATACGACTCGTTTACCAAACCACTCGGGATTTCAATTTCAGCTGTGTTTTCCTGATCGAGTGAAACAGCATTACCCAACTTCAACTCTGCTTCTTTCTGCTTCTCATCCGTCAGAATACCTGTACCTAGATAGATACCTACGTTTTCCATATTGGCATTGGCAACCACTTTGTTAATGGTGAAACGTGCTGTAATCTTGTTACCGTTTTTAGCAAAAGACACGTTTCTGACAAAGAAATACGGCGTCACAGGAATATCCTGCACAGTGTTTCCTTTTACGCTAATATAGATCGTATCATTAGAAGGTCTTTCCCAAGGTGCATTACCCATACGCACCAATTTGTAATCACCATTGAAAAGCGACACGGAATAACTTCCATCTTGGGCAATATACACCGGAATAGAACCTTTCAGAGCATAACCATCCTGAAACAAAGCAAATTCGGAACTTCCGCTTCTAACCCCTACTGCCTCACCATCATAAATAGCTTTTCCGGTTAATGTGGCTTTAGGTTCCTCAAAGTTGTCGTAGCTGCAACTGCTTACTGCCAACAAACAACATATCATAATAAAGAAAGGTATAATCTTTTTCATAATCTCTTATTTTTTATTGGAATGGATTCTTAACAATCGTCGGATTGTTATTAATTACATCATCAGCAATGAATGAATAATAGTTGGACTGCTGGAAGGTTCTTGCCACCTTGAAACGTTCGGATCTGGTCTTTACGAAAATGTACTTGTCCTGATCCTGTGTTCCCGGTTTTGCCACTGCAATACGATAAGGATATAAACCATATACGATAGCTTTATCATTATCAGTATTTCCGTTCCAGGTAATATCAGCTATTCTCCATCGTTTCATATCAAAATAACGGTGATCTTCGAAAGCCAGTTCCACACGACGTTCGTTCTGAATCTTTTCTATTGTCAGGCTTGTCAAGCTGTTGGCCGGGAAACCGGCACGCTGACGCAAGCGGTTGATGTAGGGTAAAGCTGTCGGCTCGTCATTCAATTCGAAAGCAGCTTCGGCGGCATTCAAATAGATTTCACCCAAACGGAACCAAGGCCACCAGTTTTCAGCGTAGTTACGGAGAGTGTAACCGGATGCCTCACTGATAAACTTACGGATATAGAATCCGGTGTTGCTCACATTAGGACTGTTGGTTTGAGGTCCGTCCTGGCCGACAAAAGTTTTATTATCTTCATAAAAACTTCCCAATTTCGGGTCTGTCAGCAAGTCATAAGAACCGGTCTTATCGTTCCAAACTGCTACTCCTGCCTGAATATCCACATCTTGATTTCTGAACTTGGAACCCGGATAGATAATCGTACCATACAAACGTGCATCCTTATTGGCAAAAATATCGCTTGGAGTGTCATATACTACATAATCATCACCATTCTTATAATGTAACGTTCCCGGAGTTCCATCCAGATAATCGAAAGCCTCTACCAATCCTAGTGACGGGCCGATGCAAGAAGAGTTGTCGTTATCCTCTCTTAAATGATGAACTACATTATCATAACCGAAGCTATGCACCTTCAGAGGATTCTTATAATCTTTCACCCAAATTGCTTCCTTATTCAGGGTCTTGTCCATAAGCATCTTGTAGAAGTTCACCCCTTTATCTGACTCCTTCTCATAAAGTTCATATCCACCTTTTGTGATAATCTCTTGCGAAGCTGTCAATGATTTGCGATAGTAATCATCTGCCATATCGGACGGAATACCCACTTCTCCACCGGAAGTCACAATATTAGGAGTTTTCAGCGCGTTGTACTTAGCGATAGAACCGGCATACAACATAGCGCGACTTTCTAACGCTAACGCTGTGTAATAGTTGGCACGAGTCTGACTGCCTTTATTACCCAATTGCGACTTAATCGCTTCACATTCACTATATACAAAATCATATATTTCGTGTTCCTTTGCACGTGGATTGCGTAAATAAGAAGGATCTCCGCTAAAGTCATACTCCAAAGTCGTTGTAATCAATGGTACACCACCCATACGTCTTACAAGCTCAAAATAAACGTAGGCGCGGATAAAACGGAACTCTGCCTTGAACTGAAGTTTCTCATCTGCCGAAATATCGGTTCCATACTTATCGATATTCTCAATAGACATATTGATGTCACGTATCAGTCCGTAATCCCACCAGCGTCCGTAATCGTTTCCATAACGCAGCTCGTTACGATAATTCTGATCTAATGTACCACAATACATCGCATCGTCTGTTTCACACATACCACCGGTATTGAAATCACCGTGCAACTGCGGAATACGATTATAAAGATTGGCCAACTGCGATTTAATCATGTTCGGATCATTCCATACCAACTCATTAGTAAGAATGTTTTTGGGTTCTCTTTCGAACCAACTGTCACCACAACTCGACAACATGGAAGTGATGGCAGCTCCCATCAGAAGTATTTTTATAGATTTGCTTTTCATGATCACTTTCGTTTTTAGTATGTAATATTAAATCCAAGTAGGAATGTACGTTGTTGCGGATATACCACTGCAGCTGCGGCGGTAATTTCAGGATCGACTCCAAACTTACCCACATTGTCGAACGAACACAAGTTAGAAACATTCGCATAAACACGTACCTTCTGTGCACGGATCGGTCTCAACAGTTGAGCCGGCAGGCTGTAACCCACTTCCAGGTTCTTGATACGCAGATAGCGTACGTTGTGCAACCAAAAGTCACTATTCTTATTGTTATAGCTGAATTCACCTTTACGGATGGCCGGATAACGTCCCGGTATCCATTCACTATCCGGATCATACAAGTCGGCACGATGCCAACGGTCTTCCAACAAATAAACCGGAGAGTTTCCGTTGCCATGATATGCATTGGCCAACTCATAGTTCTGTCTCCATCCTTGCATAGCACCACCGGAAAGGTCGATATTCAAGTCAATGCCCTTCCACTGCAAACCAATATTACCACCAAATGACATGATAGGTGCCCAGCCTTCAGGATAACCGATGGGGCGCTCATCCATACCATTGATGATGCCATCACCATTCACATCTTTATAGATAAAGTCACCGGGAAGCAGGGTGCGGTTATTATTTCCATCCAGGTTTACCGGATAATTACGAATTTCTTCTTCCGACTGGAATTGTCCGATAACCTGATACCCCCAATAAATACCTCCCCAACGGCCTTCTGCAGAATTGCGATATTCATCCCAGGAGTTATTAAAACGCGGTTTGTAAGTCTCAATACTTTTGTAACGTGAGAAAGTAAAGTTACCGCTTACAGTATAGTTCAAATCACCGATATGGTCGGTCCATGTAACCATACCCTCCGCACCGATATAAGCTTGTTTGTTCAAATTTTCGTTAGGTAACGAATAGCCTACTTCGCTCGGAAGCAATACATCATAGCGAGCAGCCGGCACACCGGTAATATCCTTACGGAAAGCATCGGCTGTGATCTTCAAACGATTATTGAACATAGTCAAATCAAAACCGATATTCGATGTCGTATTCTTAGTCCAGGACAAATTTGTAATAGGCAATCCTCTTTGATTCAGTCCGGTAACCAGTTCACCATCCAATACAGCGTTACCATTATTCCAGGTATAACCACTCAAGTAATCGAACAACTTTACATCTTTTTCTGTACCTGTCTGACCGATAGAAGCACGAATCTTTAAATCATCTACAACTGGTCTCAACTTTTCAAAGAATTTCTCTTCCGAGATTCTCCAACCGATAGATACACCCGGGAAGAATCCCCAACGATTATTCGCTGCATAAAGATAAGAACCATCATAACGAGCCAGTAATTCGACCAGATATTTATGAGCAAAATCGTAATTGATACGGCCAATCCATCCGGCACGTGCCTCGTAGCTCCATTCATCACCGAAACTGTTAAGTTCATCGAACTGCAATAGCGGCAAATAGTCGGTAGAAGGTTCTGTGCCATAAGTCTTCTTAGTCCAATCGTAATCGGAGGCTTCATAACCCAAAACAGCCGAAATATTGTGATTCTTAATCTGTTTGGCATAATTCAATTGTAACTGCATATAACGCGCAGGAACGCTACGATCAATTTGACTTCTCCAACGTCCTACTGCAGGAGTTCCATTATAAGTATCTTTCTCTTTATCGTAGGTATAAATCTGATAAGCATATTGATAACCGTCAAAACGACTGTTAGTATAATTGTACGAGAAAGTAGCCTTTGCAGTCAAACCAAATGAGAAATCATACTGCGCATAAGCATTGATATTGGCATTACGAGTCAGATTATCTTTATAGCCGGCAATATCACGGCTAAAAGCTGCCGGATTGTAACCATTCTCATGTACATTATTGATATACTCCGGATTATCATTAGCATAAGGACTTTCAATCGGTTGCATTTTGAACATAGACAAAATAGCCGAATAATATCCATCACCGCCAGGCAAACCTACATCTTCGGTCTTTTCGTATTTACCGCTGATCTGTGCACCGATCGTAAAACGGTCTGTAATCTTTGTATCAATATTCAACTGAAGGTTAGTACGTTCATATTTGAAGTCACGCATCATAGCATCCTGTCCGGTATGGGCTACAGAAAGGTAGTAGTTAGTCTTTTCAGAGCCACCCGTCACATTAGCATTGATGTGATACTGCGGCACATTTTTTCTCATCACCATATCATAATAGTCATAACTCTTATATCCCGGTTCCGTACCAGCTTCCCATTTCGCCAGTTCTTCGGGGCTATATAGCTTGCTTGGATCTTCGCCTCTGTTCTGCGCTGCTTCAGCCAGCCCTCTTACATATTGTCCCGCATTTGCCAATTTCGGGAAACGGGTCAGGTTTTGCCAGCCATAATATCCATTTACATTGATACTTACCTTATCATTCTTTTTACCTTTCTTGGTAGTTACCAAAACCACACCATTTGATGCACGCAAACCGTAAATAGCAGCAGAAGCATCCTTCAAGACTGTGATACTTTCAATATCTTCAATGTTTAGAGCATTAAAGACATCACTACCGGAAACATCCGATGCCTGCAACCAGTCACGACTATTCATACCTCCATAAGGAATACCATCAATTACAAACAGCGGACTACCCATATTACGAATTTCGAGATTAATTCCCCTACCCGGACGCGCATCCACAGCACGTGTAGACACACCTGCTATTTTACCGGACAACGCTCCGGCAGTAGTAGTAGAAACAGAACGTGTCAACGCATCAGACTTGACATCACTGATTGCTCCGGTCAAACTTTTCTTGGTTTGTGTACCATAACCTACCACTACAACTTCATCCAAAGTTTCGGTATCTTCTTCAAGAACAATCTGAAGACGTGCCTTTTCGCCAATCTTCACTTCTTTAGTCTTATAACCAATAAACGAGACTGCCAGTGTTCCATTCTTATCATCTACATTGATTGTAAAATTACCATCGATGTCTGTAATTGTCCCATTAGAAGTTCCCTTTACAGTTACATTGGCACCAATGATATCCTCTCCCCTTACATCAGCTACATGTCCTGTAACTTGTGTTTGTGCAAATGCAACAGCAGACAGAAACAGCTGTATGATACATATGCATAAGATTCTTAAATACCTCATAAATTAGAATTTAAAGATTAAACATTTTTTGTTGTTTTTTCGAACACAAATATACGTCATTGATATAGACTGAATAAACAAAAATTATGCAGAAGAGCTACACAAATCATGCAATGAACGATTTACATACTCTAAATAAAATATTTATTCCTATTTTTGGACTTGTAATTGAAACAAATAAGCACGAGTTATGAAAAAACACATTGCTTCTATTCTATTTTTATTCTTGTTATCAACTTTTCAGTTGATAGCCCAGTCTCATTCCGTAAAAAGATTGGGGATAGAGCAAGGATTATCAAATAATTATGTAGTCAGCATTACACAAGATAAACAAGGGTTCTTATGGTTTGCCACAGAAGAAGGACTTAATAAGTTTGACGGTACCCGCTTTACTACTTACTATAAAAATGATTTGACACAGGACAATCAGGGAATCACCGGCAACGAGCTTAACCGGGTGTATGCTGACACGAAACGTCCCATTATTTGGATAGCCACTCAACGAGACGGACTAAATGCATATAATTATAATGAGCAAACATTTACCGCTTATCAGCATAACCCGAAGAATCCACATAGTTTGATTACGAATGACGTAACAGACATTTCTCCTTCCACTCAACATGATGATGGTTTATGGATTAGTACCTATTATAGAGGTATAGAATATCTTGATATCACCAGCGGACAATTCACTCATTATAATAAAAATACAGTTCCCGATCTACCCTGTGAGCAAACATGGACAGTATTGGACGGAGGTGATGGGAATTTGTATATCGGACATGTCGGAAGCGGGTTCAGTATTCTTTCTCTTAAAGATAAAAGTGTAAAAAACTTCCGGAACGAAGCCGGAAACCCAATGAGTTTACCCGGTAATGATGTGTTTTGTATTATAAAAGATACGAACGGAAATATCTGGTTAGGTACAAATAAAGGATTGGCCCTATATAATGCTGCTAATGAAAACTTCATTACGTTCAAAAAAAACAAGAATGACAAGTATGACACTTTATGCAGTCGTATATTATCTATCCGCCAACTAAAAGATAATAAGCTTTGGATTGCCTCCGAGCTGAATGGCATTGCTATATTGAACCTAAAACAAAGTATGTTTCTCTCACCAGAGGAGATTTCTCTTGAATACATACAGGAAGGTGACGATAGCCGAAGCCTCTCTAACGCAAGTGCCCGATGCATATTTCAGGATTCTTTTGATAACATTTGGATAGGAACATGGGGAGGAGGAATCAATTTTATCAGCAGTAAATCACCTTTGTTCACCACATTGAGCTATTCTCCTATTCCAAACAATGAGAACAGTTTGAACAATAAAGTAGCCAGTAGCCTCTGTATGGACAGACAAGGACGGGTTTGGATCGGAACAGACGGTGGAGGAATCAATGTATTTGAAGGAGAGAAACGTATCGCTATCTATAAAAAAGAGAGTGGAAATATTCCTTCGAATTTTATATTAGCCTCTTTGCAGGATTCAAAAGGTAATTTATGGTTTGGTTCCTACCAAGGGGGAATCAGCTATTATGATAACCGGAATAAAAAATTCCGTTCCATCTCTCTTATGGGGCAGTCTAATCAGGATGTTCGTACGATCTATGAAGATGCCCAACACAACATTTGGGTAGGATACAGTGGAGGGATTGTTGTATTGAACCCTCTTACAATGGAGATTATCCGACATTATAATACAGAAAACAGCGAACTACAAAGCAACTTTATACGCTCCATAGCTCAAGATGAGAAAGGGCGTTTCTGGATTGGGACTTTCGGAGACGGACTTGGTATATACACTCCGGACTTACAAAAAATCAAAACGTTCACTCAAAGGGATGGTTTCTGTTCCAATACTATCAACCAGATCATACAAGATAAACAAAAAAGAATGTGGATAGGAACAGGAGAGGGATTGGTTTGTTTCCTGTCTACCGATGAACTGAATTATAAGACTTATCAACGGAAAGACGGCTTGATCAATACGAATATCTGCGCTATAGCAGAAGACAAAAAAGGAAATATCTGGTTTAGTAACAACAAAGGGATCAGCTGTTATGTTACAAGCAAAGACTGTTTTTACAACTATGGTCACTCTGATGATGTACCGGCGGGAAGTTTCTCAAGCAGTTGTGTAACACAAAACAAGAACGGATGGATTTATTTCGGTTCTATCAATGGAGTATGCTGCTTCAATCCCGATATCACCATGAACGAACAACCAGCTCCGGCAGCAGTTATCACAGAAATGAAAATACTCGGACGATTGAGCAACCTGGAAAATAATGACATGATTATCAATTTATCCAAAGGACAGAATGTAGAATTAAGTCATGCGCAAAATAGCTTTGGACTTACATTTAACGTACAAAACTATTCACTAGTCAACCAAGTGGAATATGTTTATATGCTGAAAGGGCTTGAAAACTCATGGTACACCGTCAATGAGAACAACAGCGTCACTTTCCGAAACATTCCTCCGGGAAAATATGAATTCCTCATCAAAGCAAGGGTACATAATCAGGAATGGCCGGAAGAAGCTACTTCACTTACCATCCGTGTCAATCCCCCTCTTTGGCTGACATGGTGGGTAAAGCTTATCTATATTTTGGTATCTATCAGCATCACTTATCTTATCCTGCATGCATATAAAAAGAAGCTGGATTTGGAAAGCCTCTATACTTTGGAAAAGAAAAACCATGAGCAGGAACAGGAATTGAACCAGGAACGTTTGCGGTTCTATACTAATATTACCCATGAGCTACGTACACCGTTGACCTTAATCCTCGGTCCTCTGGAAGATATGCAAAAAGAGACCTCACTTCCGGCAAAACAAGCCCAGAAGTTATCTGTCATCCATCAGAGTGCACTACGGTTGCTCAACTTGATTAATCAAATACTGGAATTCCGGAAGACAGAGACACAAAACAAGAAATTGTGTGTCAGCAAAGGCAATATCGCTCCTCTGATCCATGAGATAGGGCTTAAATACAAAGAACTAAATCAAAAGACCAAGATTGATTTCCAGATTCAGATAGAGAAAGAAGAAATGCTCCTTTTCTTTGATAAGGAAATCATTACCATCGTTTTGGACAACCTGATTTCCAATGCGATCAAATATACGGAACAGGGACGCGTCACTCTAAGTTTGTATCAGACAATGCGCAATGAAGTTGCTTATACGGAGATAAAAGTCAGTGACACGGGATATGGAATTTCTGCTGAAGCCCTGCCACATATTTTTGACCGTTATTATCAGGAAAGCGGCAAACATCAGGCATCCGGTACAGGCATTGGCCTGGCCCTAGTAAAGAATCTGGTCACCCTGCATGAAGGAGAAATCCGGGCAGAAAGTATGCAAAACGAAGGAAGTACTTTCTATATCAGCCTATTGACGGATAATATCTATCCCAATGCTTTACACGCAGATTCTACAGAACCGATTCAAGAGGATACGAATCAGGAAGCAAGCCTTGAATATCCACAAGAAACCACACTGGATACCGGCAAACCGATCCTGTTGATTGTAGAAGACAATGAAGAGATACAGAAATATATCGCCGAGTCCTTCGCAAATTCGTTCGAAGTACTCACCGCCTACAATGGAGAAGAAGGAAAGCAACAAGCTCTTAGCCGCATCCCGGATATCGTAGTCAGCGATATTATGATGCCTGTCATGGACGGTATCACTCTCTGCCGGCAATTGAAAGAGGACGTACGGACCAGTCATATCCCTATCATCCTATTGACAGCCAAAGATTCTCTGCAAGATAAAGAAGAAGGATATGAGGTAGGAGCCGATTCTTATCTGACAAAGCCTTTCAGTGCTTCTCTGCTGCGTAGCCGTATCAATAATCTGCTGGAATCAAGAAAGAAACTGATAGCTCAATTCCAGACACAATCCGTTCCGGGCAATCAGGCAGATTTAAAAGAAAAACGTATCGTAATCGCCGAAGCTCTAAGCAAGCTGGATAATGAATTTATTGAAAAAATCACCCTTTTAATCGAAGAAAACCTCTCTTCGGAGAAGATTGATATTACCTATCTTTCAGACAAGATGTGTATGAGCGGTTCCACCCTCTACCGGAAAATGAAAGCACTGACAGGATTATCGACCAACGAATATATCCGGAAAGTGAAAATGCAGAATGCAGAACGTTTATTGCTTGAAGGGAAGTTCAACATCTCTGAAATCGCCTATAAAGTAGGAATGAACAGTACGGGGTATTTCCGTCAATGCTTTAAAGAGGAATTTGGCGTCTCGCCTTCGGATTACCTGAAGCAGATCATACAATCATAAAAAGGGAGAGAGCCATTTACATTTAATACGTTTTGAAAAACGAATTAAGCTCCTACCGAAAAAGAAGAGGGTAAAGTCATAATGCCTAAATTAAAAGGAAAGAGTCCGGTGCTAATACCGAACTCTTTATTTATTTTGTTAATTTATAAACCTCCAACTTTTGGAGGCCACTTCAAACGATGCGGCAGGAGTATTTCTCTAAAGAAAAGCGTTTTAACACATTCTTTATAAATCTGATTTATAATAAAGGAGGGGAGGAACCTATTAAAACAGAGCCTGTTAGGCAGCATCTATAAAAAGGATTTACAAGCAGCAGTCGTGCAAACTAAGTCATTCCCTCAATTCTTCAGTCATTGTTTTTAGTAATGACCTGCTGTCACTTAACGGCAAATCCGTAGCTAAATCCCAACTCATCATACCTTTCAGCTTCTGTTCCTTTGCATAACGGGTTTTGATACGAATGTTATCCTGACCGTCAAACACATAAGTATCTCCCTGATAGATCACTTCATTCTGTGCAGGACTCGTAACCAATCCATTCTGTACAAAATTGAAATAAGCCTCTGTCTTCTTTGAATTATCTTTGGTCACCCCATAAAAAGGAACTCCTGCCACCAGTTTTTCCTTCGGAATACCATACTCCAATACCATCTGTATATCCGAACAATATTTCTCTATCGGAAAGCGAACCGGTGAAGGACCATAGCACTGAAGTGAAATAAAATCAACTGCTTCAATAGCTTCCTTACTAATCTTATAACAAACAGGATGCAGAGATACACTGAAAAGATACTTGTCTCCCAACACTTCACGCATCTTCAGGATAGCCAAACTATAATCTTTATATTCTTTCTCATTTTCCGCCCACTCAAAATCAAGATCAATGCCATCCAGTTTATTCTTTTCCAGTACAGTCTTTATGTTCTTTGCAAACGTCGTACGAGCGGCCTCATCGGCCACCATCGCTTTCCATTCGCCACTGGAAGCACCCAAACGTATTTTCACTTTTGTACCTTTTACTTTTGCACGAACCGATTTAATCAAACCTTCCCAAGTGGTCACCCCTTTTCCCTGAAATACACGTGGATTCTCAAATGACAATGATCCGTCTTTATTAGGATGAACATTCAAGAAAATAAGGTCGTCACTTGCCCGCAAGCTTTCTGTAGAGATACGACCACGGTTGTAAAAATTACCCCGCACATAAGAACTGACCATATAGTCTTGTTGTGCAAACAATGATAATCCAACAAACACAAAAAGGAAGAATACAATTTTTCTTAGCATTAGCATAATGATTGATAATTAAAACGTTTAGATTGCAAAAATACGCATATCAAAGGGAAACAGATGTTCAAAAACAACTATAATACTTCCAAAAATCAACATAAAGTTTTCTATTCAGAAATTTACAACAGATAAATATTGAATTCTTTAACATCATCCAAAGGGATAAGAATAATATTTGCAGGTTTCTACTAAAACATAAATAAAAGAAAGAGTTCCATTTTCCGCAAAAAAAGCCTATCTTTGTTCCGTTAAGATAATAAATCACGCATAAAACTCATGCCAGGAGATTCATTTTGCATACAATATACCAACTGTACGGGATGTCCAAAAAATGTTGAGAATATCCTTGTATATAGAAACTTACCTAAAGGAGAGCATATCCCCAAGGATAAGTGTACGCAGAATTGTATGCTTTTTATGATAAAGGGCGAATTACTTATCAATAGCGAAGAGCATCCCGGAATAACGTTACGCGAGAGACAAATTGTTTTGCAAGCTATTGGCTCCAAGGTCGAAATACTGGCACTGACAGATGTTGAATACGTTGTCTACTGGTTCAACGAACTGCCTTTGCTTTGCGAAGACCGATATAGGGAAATGATGGAACAGGCGGAAGCTCCTTTGACCTACACTCCACTGATTATGAGCGAAAGGCTTTACCACCTTGTCACCAGTATGCCCGAATTCCTCGCTGAGGAAAACCCTTGCAGCAAGTATATCGACTTAAAATGCAAAGAACTGGTTTTCTTGATTACCAACTTTTATCCGCTGCCCCAACTGAGTTCATTCTTCTATCCGATCAGCACTTATACGGAAAGTTTCCACTATTTCGTCATGCAGAATTACAGCAAGGTGAAGAACGTGGAAGAATTTGCGCATCTGGGAGGATATACGACCACTACTTTCCGCCGACTATTCAAAAACCTCTATGGTGTGCCCGTATACGAATGGATACTGGAAAAGAAACGGGAAGGAATCCTGGAAGACCTACAGCACACCAAAATGCGAATCACTGAAATCTGTAACAGATACGAATTCGACTCCCTGTCGCATTTCGCCCACTTTTGTAAAGACTCTTTCGGAGATACCCCACGCGCTTTACGCAAGAAAGCAGCCGGCGGTGAGAAAATCGGGAAAGTACAATAAACAGCCTCATCCTACTAATGTGCCAATCAGTTGCACCATGCGTACATACTGGCTGGCATATTGACACATTGGCGCATTGATCCATTATTAAAGAATTATTTCTTTAATTCCTTGCTCAATCAATCTATTTCCCCTATTTTTGCAGTCTGTAAGAGGTGTAAAACGTCGAAATTTTAGTTCTAACAATTAAATAATTTAAATTCAATCATTTATGTGGTTAAGTAATTCATCTGTAGGAAGGAAAGTGGTGATGAGCGTTACCGGTATCGCCCTTGTCCTGTTTCTAACATTTCACATGGCGATGAACTTGGTTGCAATCATCTCGGCTGATGGTTACAACATGATTTGTGAGTTCCTGGGAGCAAACTGGTATGCGTTAGTGGCTACCGCAGGACTAGCCGCTCTTTTTGTGATTCACATCATCTACGCATTCTGGCTGACAATGCAGAATCGCAAAGCGCGTGGTAGCGAACGCTATGCAGTGGTTGACAAACCAAAAACTGTAGAATGGGCATCTCAAAACATGTTGGTGCTGGGTCTGATCGTTATCGTAGGTCTTGGTTTGCACCTCTTCAACTTCTGGGCAAAAATGCAGTTGCCGGAACTGATGCACAACATGGGCATGCACGCTGATACACTGACGCTGGCTTATGCCGCTAACGGTGCTTATCACATCCAGCAGACTTTCTCTAGCCCGGTTTACGTAGTTCTTTACCTCGTTTGGCTGTTTGCTTTGTGGTTCCACCTGACTCACGGTTTCTGGAGCTCTATGCAATCACTGGGATGGAACAACAAAGTATGGATCAATCGTTGGAAATGTATTTCTAACATCTATTCTACGATTGTTGTACTCGGTTTCGCACTGGTAGTAGTGGTATTCTTCGTGAAAACACTGATTTGTGGCGGTGCTTGCTAAATAGTAAATTGTAAATGATTAAATTGTAAATAATATTATGATCAAGATAGATTCAAAAATTCCAGAAGGCCCGGTGGCTGAGAAATGGACCAACTATAAAGCTCACCAGAAATTGGTGAACCCCGCTAATAAACGTCGTTTGGACATCATCGTTGTGGGTACGGGTCTGGCAGGTGCTTCTGCCGCTGCTTCACTTGGTGAAATGGGTTTCAGAGTATTCAATTTCTGTATTCAGGATTCTCCCCGTCGTGCACACTCTATCGCTGCACAGGGTGGTATCAATGCTGCAAAAAATTATCAAAATGACGGTGACTCGGTTTACCGTCTGTTCTACGATACTGTAAAAGGTGGCGACTATCGTGCCCGTGAAGCAAACGTATATCGTTTGGCTGAAGTGTCTAACGCTATCATCGACCAATGTGTAGCGCAAGGTGTTCCTTTCGCTCGCGAATATGGCGGTACGCTGGACAACCGTTCTTTCGGTGGCGCACAGGTATCCCGTACTTTCTACGCTAAAGGCCAGACTGGTCAGCAATTGCTGCTGGGTGCTTACTCTGCATTGAGCCGTCAGGTAAACGTAGGTACTGTTAAACTGTATACCCGCTATGAAATGCAGGATGTTGTCATCGTTGACGGACGTGCCCGCGGTATCATCGCAAAAAATCTTGTAACAGGCGAATTGGAACGTTTCGCCGCTCACGCTGTAGTAATCGCTACCGGTGGTTATGGTAACGCTTACTTCCTGTCTACTAACGCTATGGGTTGTAACTGTACAGCTGCTATCTCTTGCTACCGCAAGGGTGCTGTATTCGCAAATCCTGCATACGTTCAGATTCACCCGACTTGTATTCCGGTACATGGCGACAAGCAGTCTAAGCTGACTTTGATGTCTGAATCTCTCCGTAACGACGGTCGTATCTGGGTTCCGAAGAAAAAAGAAGATGCTGTAAAACTCCAGAAAGGCGAAATCAAAGGAAGTGATATTCCGGAAGAAGACCGCGACTATTATTTGGAACGCCGCTATCCGGCATTCGGTAACCTGGTTCCGCGTGACGTTGCCAGCCGTGCCGCTAAAGAACGTTGCGACGCTGGTTTCGGTGTAAACAACACAGGTTTGGCCGTATTCCTCGACTTCTCTGAAGCTATCAACCGTTTGGGTATCGACGTTGTTCTTCAACGTTATGGTAACCTCTTCGATATGTACGAAGAAATCACTGACGTTAATCCGGGCGAACTGGCTAAAGAAATCAGTGGTGTGAAATATTATAACCCGATGATGATTTATCCGGCTATCCACTATACAATGGGTGGTATCTGGGTAGACTACGAACTGCAAACCACTATCAAGGGTCTGTTCGCTATCGGTGAATGTAACTTCTCCGACCATGGTGCAAACCGCCTCGGTGCTTCTGCATTGATGCAAGGTTTGGCTGACGGTTACTTCGTATTGCCTTACACTATCCAGAACTATCTGGCAGATCAGATCACTGTTCCTCGTTTCTCTACCGATCTTCCTGAATTTGCTGAAGCTGAAAAAGCCGTTCAAGCTAAGATCGACAAGTTCATGAGCATCCAGGGTAAAGAATCTGTTGATTCTATCCACAAGAAACTGGGTCATGTCATGTGGGAATATGTAGGCATGGGACGTACGGCAGAAGGCCTGAAAAAAGGTATCGCCGAACTGAAAGAAATCCGCAAGGAATTCGAAACGAACTTGTTTATCCCCGGTTCTAAGGAAGGTATGAACGTAGAGCTTGACAAAGCAATCCGTCTGTACGACTTCATCACTATGGGTGAGCTTGTTGCTTACGATGCATTGAACCGTAACGAAAGTTGTGGCGGTCACTTCCGTGAAGAATACCAGACTGAAGAAGGAGAAGCAAAACGTGATGACGAAAACTTCTTCTATGTAGCATGCTGGGAATATCAAGGTGATGATGAAAAGGCTCCGGTATTGCACAAAGAACCGCTGGTATACGAAGCTATCAAGGTTCAGACTCGTAACTACAAGAGCTAATCGGTGAAGTTAAACATTTAAAAGAATTAGAAGAAAATGGATAAAAATATATCATTTACACTGAAGGTATGGCGCCAAGCTGGTCCGAAAGCTAAAGGTGCTTTTGAAACCTACCAAATGAAAGATATCCCCGGTGATACTTCCTTCCTCGAAATGCTGGATATTCTGAACGAACAGCTCATCAGCGAAAGAAAAGAACCGGTAGTATTCGATCATGACTGCCGCGAAGGTATCTGCGGTATGTGTTCTCTTTACATCAACGGACACCCGCACGGTCCTGCAACAGGTGCTACTACTTGCCAGATCTATATGCGTCGTTTCAACGACGGTGACACCATCACTGTTGAACCTTGGCGCTCGGCTGGTTTCCCTGTCATCAAAGACTTGATGGTAGACCGTACTGCATACGACAAGATTATGCAAGCTGGTGGTTATGTAAGCGTACGCACAGGTGCTCCGCAGGATGCTAACGCTATCCTGATCGCGAAACCTATCGCTGACGAAGCTATGGATGCTGCTTCTTGTATCGGTTGCGGTGCTTGTGTAGCTGCATGTAAGAATGGTTCTGCTATGTTGTTCGTTTCTGCAAAAGTTAGCCAGTTGAACTTGTTGCCGCAAGGTAAACCGGAAGCTTTGCGCCGTGCAAAAGCTATGTTGTCAAAGATGGATGAACTGGGATTCGGTAACTGTACAAACACTCGTGCTTGTGAAGCTGAATGTCCGAAGAATATTTCTATCAGCAACATCGCTCGCTTGAACCGCGACTTCATCATCGCAAAATTAAAAGACTAGAAATTGCTAGATTTCAATAGCGAGAGCTTAATTTGATTAATGACAGAATCCCCTGCCGGCTAGTCCGACAGGGGATTTCTTTATGTATGAGTAGATCACAATTATTATTAATACGGATCAGTAACATGAACTTTTAATTCATAAGTTTCACCGATTTCACCTTATAGCCAGAACTGTTATGAATGAGAGAATTACGGGTGAAAGCGAGGATTGAAATAAGGTAAAATCATTCGTTACCACTTTCACCTGTCTTATTAAAATATCCCTTGAGCTAAAACAATTATCATTATAGCTAATCCGGATATGCTTATAGCAAATCCGCTTTCAGGTATTAATGAGTGAACTGTGCGGATGTAATACTTTGGCCACCAGGTCTTAACACCTTAGTTCTCATGTGTTAATACTTGAGTTGTTGCATCTATATATCCAGCATCTTGGAGCTATATATCCAACACCTTGGAGCTATATGTCCAACAGTCGGTATGAATAAACTCAATAGGTGAAACCGGGAAGGTTCAGTTTCGCCTGAATTTCTCCCTTGCTTTCACCCGCTGTTACCTTATTCATCGGCATTTAGAGAATTGGGTGAAACCGGTGAACCGCAGTTATTTTACATAGTTGCATTTATGAAATGTCTTGCCTACGTAAATTACGTGGAGAGGCACCAAAAGATTTCTTGCAGAAATTAGAAAAATGGGGTAAAGATTCAAAACCATATTTATAGCATATCTCCGAGATGCTACATTCAGAGTTGTTCAAGTCGTCCAGAATGCCCTCTTTACGTCTCGCCAGCATCCATTCATAAACAGGTTCATGAAAGACGTTATTGAAGATACGACGGAATGTACTAAGGGTATATCCACCCAATTGTGCCAGTTCTTCCACAGTCTTTACTTTCTTATAGTTTTGAATAATGAAATATTGGAAACTGTTTACATATTTAGAGAGTGGATGCACCAAGCTCGAAAGATCATAATCGGAATAATAGTATCCCAATACAAACGCCAATTCTTTTCGTTTCAGAGATAGCAAATCCCGACAGACTTTATCCCCTTTCAGATAAGTGATAGACCCATTGAGGAAATATTGCAGTTCTGGAATTATTTTTAATGGAGTATAAATAAGTGGAGGAGATACTTCCTTCATGATATGATTGAAACGGAAATCACAAAACAGTTCGGGCTGGATAAAACGATAATAAATGCACTCACATTCAGTCATAGCAAGCATCTCAAACATAGAACCAATGGCCTGAAGGATAAATTCACCTTCCTTAAGCATTGTCCCCGCATATTCCTTACTATTGACCAGTATTTCTCCCTTCATCAAAAAAAGGATAAGATTTTCTTCACACTTTTGAGCCGGTTTATGAAAACCACGCTGATAAATCACATGAGTAATGGCATTACTCACCGCTTTTGGACATATTTGACAATCCCAGGTTCCTTGACAAATAGATGGCATACGCTGACTGTGTTTGTTTTTGTTTATGCTGCCAGCAAAAATATATGAAATCTTTCATATTGCCATAAAAAAAAAGAGAAAAGTGAAAAAGAGGTTAGATAAGAGATACTCACTTGAACATCTTGAAGCCTAGTTTTTCTGATTTGAAAAACTAGGCTTCAAGATTCTTAAATTAAGATATGTTCAAGCATTCTACATTCCTATGCAACTAGTTATTACACTGCAGGAGCCACAGGATCTTTTTCCTGATTATCCTCATCAGCCCATTTATCTACATCAGTAACATCCCACCCAATAGTTGCAGCATCATTTGTTAGAGACAATGTATAACGTATACTTTTACCTACTCCCCATATAGCATCCTTCAAATCAACTTCTTTAGGAGTAGCTCCTGTTGTATACACTTCATCACCATTCTTATCAGTAACATTATAGCTTACTAACATTTTCCTTGTTGTCAATGTTTGAGGCAATAACATTAAAGATTCAGTACCAATATTTTTACTCGTTGTTCCCTGAACTGCATTATTTGTAGTAGTAATATCATCCAAAGGATAAATATATGTTGCAGATCCCTCCAAAGAAGTCCAAACATTATCAGCATATTTATATGTTCCTTTATCATTCACTCCATTTATTTCTATTTTAGATACAGTATATGTTAACTTATCATCAAGCTTTGATTTTATAGCAAATTGAATCTGTGTAAGTACATGTGAGAACGTGAAATTAACACTCAAATCTGCTTTTGTCTTATCCGTAACTTTAGCCACAAGCAAATCTTCCTGATTAGGTGCCGTATCAGCAATTTGATAATTAACCAATGTAGGATACTGATCTGTATCAGTAGCTGTTAGTGTTAATGACCGAGAAGAAGAATATGCAAAAAATTGGATTTTTCCCTGAGAAGGCCAGTAATATGCATTATTAGATGTCCATTTATTGTCACCCGAATTCCATGAAACAGGTTCATTCTCCATTATCGACTTATTTAAAGTTCCAGTTCCAACAACAGCATCACCTGTATTATATGCATAAACATGAAAACCTTGAGTTTTTAATTCATCGAGCTTCATCTCCGTGGCTCTTGTAGCATTACTGACTATGCTCTCAAAGTTTATGACTGCATTCTGTCCAGCATTCTCAAATTCTTCATTCTGTGAGCAACCCGTAATTGCCAAAGCAGCTGTAACTGCCAATAAAATCTTCTTCATAACTGTATTTTTTTAAGTTTATAATATTGTTATATTTTGTTTATAGCTTCTATTTCAATTCACGGGTAACTCAACATTATCTTCGGGTCCCCATCCATCAACATTGCCGCCCATTCCTCCACCTCCATCAGGATTCGGTGGTGTTTCCGGCTTATCAACCTCAATCTTATCATCAGGCGGTAACTCAATCTCCGGTGGTGGGGTTGGTTTTCCATCTTCCCCTGTTCCAGCATTTTCAAGTGTACCTATTATTTCAGTAACATCAATTGTTGCTTCCTGAACTGTATTATCTGTTTTGATAAATTTCAATATTAATATTATAGCATCTTTCTCACTAGAAGTTTCTCTCTCTGATGTTGACATTCGCGTCGGCATTGTCATTTCCTTTACTTGTTTGAAAGCGGTGAAAGATGCCGTTACCTTATTGTCTCCCTTCCTTACCTCAAAGTAGATAGGTTGTGAGCTACATACTCCACGACCTTTGCCTATACAGTAACAATCGGATAATCCATCAATGCTTCCTACCACTGTTGCAACATACTCCAAACCTTTAGCCTCTACTGCAAAAGAATATTTCTTCACCACAGATTCCAACTTCCAGTCTAAGCGAAGCACTTCTTCACTCTTCTCTATTTCCAGCTCATCTATATTCAACACATACAATGAATCCGGTGACCAAACCATCTTTTCCGTTCCTTCAATCCCTAAACCATTACAGTTTCCCGTATAGGCTTCTATCGTTTCATAAGACTCTTCGCCCCTGATTCGTATAGATTCCGTGTTATAGTTGTAGACTACTACCGAATACCTCCCCGGAGGAACTTTCATTTCTCCACCTCGTACCGAAAGGTATTTATCTACTTTCCTGCCATCTCCGTTCTTCGGATAAAAAATCACCCGAACTCCCTCCGGCAGTTGAACTGTCACTCCATCCCAATCCAGCTTTATATCTACCCCACTTACGGGATAATCATCCAATATATCGCGACGGCTACATCCAGTTAGCATCAGCAGCGAGGACAAAAGCACAAGAAACCCATATCTTGTATTTCGCATTACGCCCTCCTATTTCTTTGTTGTTATCAACCATACCAAAGAAACTTTCGCCTTGGTAGGACCAATAAAGTTATAACGCCCACTATTTGTCCATACAATATCTCCCTCATAAGGAGTATATTTTTTATATTCTGTTGTCAAATACCCTATGCCAAGACTGAATTCAAGGGAAAAATGCCGTGCCAATTGCCGTGCATATCCATAAGTCACTCCCGCAGCTCCGTAATACTTACCTTGATAGCCGTCTCCACGCAGCTGGAAGTCATATATCCCGCCTTCAGCATAAAGTCCGATAAAATGTCCGGTCAATCGGTCGCGTTTCTGACGGTTTCCCAGCCAACAACGTCCTTCCATCCCTCCCGAAAGGAGCTGATAGCAGAAATCATGTTTGCTATTCAGCCACCACGGACATTTATATTCAGTATTCAAAGACCACCTCTTGCCTATCGGAATTTCCACTTCTATATTTGGCGCCAATGCCAAATCATATAACAGATTATTCTTCACTGCAAGTACAGTTTGGCTTTTCACCGGCCCTTCTGCCTCCGATATATCGACCTCACAGGCCTGTTTTTCTTCACTTTCTCCCACAGGCTTATCAGGTTGATCTTTCGGAAGCGCCTCTTCCTGCTTTGAAACAAACAACCCGGAGACAGAAGATACCGGTTCAAAAGCCTCTTTACCTAATTTCGAAGTTTCTCCGACAATCGTAATAACCGATCTCCGCAGTTCTGGAAAGATATTGTGAACAATGTATCGGTAAGCAATTCCCCGATTCAATTTTCGCAACAGTTGTTTCCGTTTATTGACATCATTCTTATGATAATCAATCAATATCAGCACTTCTTCCCGATCTGGTAAGTTAGAGTCGGATACCACCAACTTACGAAACTCCGACCAATCCTCTCCCCCTGAAAAAAAATGAATCTTATCAACACTAACATCCGAATTATACCGTTGTAAGAATTCCTTTATCGAATCATTTCTCCGAGCAGCCAAACTTCTATTATAAGATTCATCACCATCAGGAGAAACAAAAGTTTCCACATTCAGCGCTGTTATATATTTCGTATTTAAATTTCCGAGAAGCAAAGAATCTAAAATTGTAATTGCCTGATTATTATCTTTATAACTAAGATCCACTTTCGCTTCATTCGCATCAAAATATATCACCATCCGCCGGATTGTATCATTCGCAACAGCGAAAAATGGAATCGAAGCATACCCACTTTCTGGAAGGCTTAATAAAGCCATAAGAATAGTCAATATATAGATACCATGTTTCATTGTCGTTCGTTTCTGATGACAAATATAGAAGTTAGAAAACAAATCGAATCATACTTTTAGAACAAAAACAAAGGCATGAAAGGTTCTGTGAAACGATTGGAACGATTTTGCAAGTTTGGATAACTAAAGTCAGTCATAAATAAAAAAAGATACACAGATTATCGACTATAAATCGATTCTCTGTGTATCTACTAGTTAAAAGCTTGTCTTGTCAGTCAACAACTATTGGGAAAACTATAGTTTCGACCTATTTGTAGATAATCAGTTTAGGTTTATAGCAAGAGTTGTAGTGGTCATCAAGTATTGCCCCATTTGAGAAAATGATGTGCTCATCCTTGAATGTACCATATCCTTCGTGAGCGTGACCGAACAAATGATAATGTGGCTTTACCTCGTAAACCTTGTTTCGAAGTAATGCATTTCCCCAGTGAATTCCTGCTGATTCATCAAGTATCATGATAGGAGGTTCATGGGTAATGAGCACATCAACATCATTTGGTATCAAAGTCTCAGGATGGTTATATGCCAAACCAAAGAACTTAATACCATCAATCTCACATTCACAATCTTGAAGGAAGTATACATTATTAGGCAAATCTTCAATGCCTTCAGCCTCCCAAAGACAAAGGTCATGATTACCAGTTATGAAGATTTTGTGAGGATAGGGTAATTCGATGAACCAGTTGAGAAAGTTAAGCACTTCTTCCTCTGTACCATTGTCCGTAAAATCGCCACAGTGTACAATGACATCAGCAGCTGGAAGATCGGTCAACTGCCGATGCTGATTATGTGTATCAGAAATTTGAAGTATTTTCATTTTACAGAAATATGAATGTCATGTATGTCAACATCACCTTCGTCGAATATAAAGTATGAAGAAATTCCACTAATGCTATCATATCGTGAGTTCTCATCTTTATGTATAGGTATGACTCCAATACGAGGATGAACAGTTTGACAGACTTCTTTTAATGTTTCAACATCAGCGTGTCCACTTGTGTGAACACCATCCATTGTTCCATCTAATATTCTATCGCCAAACAGATTACGGATATTTATAACATCGCTGTTTGTGTAGTTTTTACCCTCTTTTGCATAGCCACCCCACATAGAATATATCAACCACGGTTTTTCATCATTATATATATCGAGCATTCCCTTAAGCAAATAGCCACTGCTCATTCGAATTGGCATTAAGAACCCTTCCTTCTGTAGCTTGTTTCTAACATTGACAGTTCTATAATTGATTAGCTTGAAAGCATTAAACTGGAATAAATCAGATTTGCATCCTGCATATTTCGTGAATACATTAAGGACCCTATTTTGATACTCATCAACTAAGAATATACGTCCAGTCTTTTTACACGCCGCATGGAATGTTGCAAGCCGGTCAAGGTCAGTTGACGAACACAAGGCAAAGACATACTTGTGTTCACGCAATGCCTTTATAATATTCTTCTGTATTTCGCTCTCTGAAATCACACATTCTTGACTTCTCCCTAACATTGTTCCTTCTGTTATAAGTATGTCAACTTCTCCCACATTCTTCTTCAAAGTAGGAAAAAGACCTTTGCCAATATAGCCATGTCTGCGAAAATCTCCTGTGTGCAATATCTTCTTTCCCTCACATTCTATTAAGAACATATATGCATCAAAAGCAGAATGACTAACAAAATAAGGAGTAACGAAAATCTTCCCTTTCTTACTGACATCAATACGTTTTGCCGCACAATAGGTTTCCATACGCTCTATCGCTTCAATCTGTTTGGAGTAATCTCCGTGCCCCCTCAAAGCGTCATATTTGCAGAGCATAACTTCTTTTGCTCCTACTCCTATATATTGAAGGACATTTGTTGGTATCAGATGGTGCAAACCAACATGATCACTATGATAATGTGTATAGAATACGGCATCAGCATTTCCTATGATTGATTTTACTTGTTCTTCTGTCAGTTCTTCTTTTTTGCAACCAGGAAGATTGCTACCGAAGTCTATAAGAATTTTACAATTCTCAGTCGATATTTCTGTAATACAACCACCTATCTGGTCAGCCCCACGATGAATAATAAGATTCATTCTGTTTTCTAAGTTTTTTGATGTAACGAGAGTACCCTCCTTAGGTGTGCATGTGTATGCTTTCATTTCTGGCAAAAATAAATCACGAATAAATCTATATCTTTCGCAGATTGTTTTAGACAAATTACTGTCTTCTCCCACAATTACACACGGTATTATTCTTCCGGAAAGCTTTAATGGTATTTTATTTTTGTAACTGGAACCGATAAGTCCATAATCTATTTTTTGCTCGATCATTGCTTTTATTCGTTGGTACAACTTATCATCTTCTCTAGCTAATTTTTGAAACTGTAGATAGTAATATGAAGTTTGAATGGGCGACAATGCAGTCTTAGTAGGATCATTTTGTTTAAGTTCCATTATCAATATATCTCCATTAGTATTTAGACCAAGGAAGTCAAATTCACCATACTCAGGTTTTATATTTTCAGGAAGTTCTCCATTGTACGTTTTTCTTAATTGTTTAATTTTCAATGTTTGTTGGTCTACAATTTCCTTATTCCATTCATCTTTTATGCCTTTTGTTTTAAAACCGATAACTAGTTCCTTGTCAAAAAGAATAAAATCATCAGTATCTTTAATTCCAAACGTATAACGACGTCCTATTAATGTCTGATAATATCCTTCATTGTAAACATCTGTATTATAGTATCTTTTGAACTTTTCCGTGGAAGCGATTTTCGCTAAATATGTATCAAACTGATCCGGTGTTGGATTTCTAAAAAAATCTGGTTGCATTAATTCTTTGTAAGCCTCGGCTACATCACATATTTCATTAACTTTACCCGAATGACTACGAAAGGTTAGTATACGTCCAGTACCTCTATATATAGAAAACCAAGAACGATTAGTTTTAGGATCATTTCCAGTCTGGAAATCTAAACAATTATGTGATTTAACATAACTGATGATCCAAGGAAACCGCTCGTTTATTTGGGTTAGCAACTTTTCATCCATTTTCCTATCGTAATAGGTTGTTTTTATTGTGTAATTATTAACCATTTTCAATTTCTTCATTTAGAGTTTATAACTATGTATTATTGATCTCTGCTAAGACTCTGCACGCCATTATTTTCCTATTTATATCTATTTATGGCAGCAAAAAGTCGTTTTCTAATTTCTTCACGCAGCCCTATTGGTTCCATAACTTCGATCTTTTCACCCATAGCAAGTAGCTGACTTGTTAGCTCTGGAGTTAAGCAAAGTTGGTATTCAAAGTCGCTGTACTCTTTGTGTTCTGTTTTTATCTCTTGTTGAGAGAAATGCAGTGGCAGAGAACGCATATACTCTACATGAACACCGAATACCCGAACAACTACTTTCTGTGGCTTCAATTTGCCATTGACAAATATGCCAACTGTATGAGCATAATATTCTTCTGCATCAAAATCATTGGGAAGTATAAATGAGTCATCTGTCAATTCCATTTCCAAAATACGATCAAGGGCAATATTCCTTATTCCCTCCTGCTCTTTGAGATAGCCGACTACATACCAACGCTGATGGTAAACCTTCATAGCGTATGGCTGCAAGTGAAATATTGACTGATGACCATTGAAAGGTTTATAATCAATCTTCAATTCCTTTTTTCGTTGCATTGCATCTATGACTGTTTGGAGATATTCAGTTCCTTCAGGAATTTCCTCAAACAAAATTCGATCTTTCATGTTGCGCCCTGCTTCTATCATGTTAGACACAGTGAAGGAGTTAAGCAACCACTGACGAGTCTTGTCATTTTTCAGTTGACTAGAAGAAGAAATATAATACTCATAGCTGGATGTATCACATTCGACCTCTACACCAAAAAGTTCTGCAATAGCTTCTCTATGCATGTGGAATGTACGTAATGCAAGCGGTCTACCATCACCGAGACAACTATCTTTCCATCGACAGCTTATCTCCTCAAAAGTTAATCTGCGATGCTGAAGCAGCGTGTTGAGCAACCAGATATAGCGGTTGAAGGTTTTACTTATCATTTTCTAAACTTCCGTGATTTTCAAAATATTATTACTATTTTTTATTATTCAATTGCTTAAACCCTTTTTGTATATCTCATCTAATTGTTTTTCCTACTTTAGATATCTTGATAGCATGTTTTATAGGGTAGAATTCATAATCTTATTTAGTACAAAGTTAACTTTTTTGTATGCAAAAAAACTGCATACCACCTAAATATATTAATTTATAGCAATTTTTTTTATGTGTGCAACGTTTCTGCATACTTCACCATTATTTTTGCACACTCATTTTAACATTCTATTCGTCATGGCATACAAAAAAAATCCAAAGAAAAAAGATGCTCTCAGTATAAAGAGAGCTGTAGAATCTCTGTGTTTCCAAATTGATTGGGGTTTAAAACTACTTGGCGCAGAGAAAGGAGATCTATTTCATCAATTAGCAAAAGTAGAGGTTGATTTCATCTCAGAACTCAACCTCACCCAAGATATTCTTGCTATCAAGAGCCTCGTGGATGGAGTGAAACAAAATTTACAGATAGAGCCCACACCCGAAAGTGGAGACTTCACCCATAGTGTCGTTGCTCTCGCTCTTGGCATTGCCTCAATTAGCCACCTTAACAACATAAGTTTACCAGAATCATGGCGAGAGCAAATAGAGAAAAAACTACTTACAATCTACTATCCGGAAAAGCAGCGTAACAAAGTCGTAGATTGGGCAAAAGCGAACGGTTACAGCACCTCCAGCTACCTTGGCCGTCCAATCGTGAAATTCAAGCAATTGTACTTAATTATAGAAAGAACAAAATAAGTCCGTTTTTTTTGCTCTGATCATCGCATTTTTTACAAAATACGCTCATTCCATATTAAACATTCCATTCTACTACCGATAAATATCCATTCAGTTACAACAAATAAGAATTTCCATGATCGTCTTTACAGAATTTATATGCAAAAGAAAGGGGCTGTCTAACAAATCCCTAAAATTAGAAATCACCCCTGTTAGAGTTCAAACTCTGACAAGGGTGAAATCGTTAAAAAAAGACTTGTTAGACAGTCCCTAAAATTCTTTATTGAGTTACCTATACCCTAACTCTTATAAGAGTCTACGCAAAAATATCACTCCGTAAAATATAACCTATTACATCTCCTTTATGTACATTGGCACCTTGCTGTGCACATATCTCCACAACCCTTCCGGTAAATCCGGTCAGAATCTTTTCATATTCTCCCCACGGGGTAGAAAGATAACAAAAAACTTCGTCATGCTGATATTTACGTCCGATGAATGGAGCAATGGATGGTCCCTCTACGGAAACTTCCCAAAGTACCTGCCCGTTATCAGGAGCAATGACCGGGTCTGCTTTGGCACGTTTCAATTTCTTAATTTCCTCTTCCGAATATCCGTTCTTTGCCATTGCTGCATCTTTAGCATGTTGTAACTCTTCCTCAAAACGCTTTTTGGCAACCCCGGACTTATAATCACGATACTGGCGATCGTGCATGGCCAGTTCGAAAAGTTCCTCGTCATCCTCTCCATATTCCCAGCCATTTTCATCCATTTCCTTTCGATATTCATCCAAAGCATCCGGATAATTCAACTGCGGGTCGGTATCGACAAATTCATATCCTTTAGATTCCGCCAACTCTATAATCTCCGGAGCGAGCTTACCCGGAAGACGTCCACTTTTACCCAGAATCATATCCCAAGTGTGGTTATCTATCATTGTCCAGCGATCTTCCCCTTTTACCTGCTGCATAAGATTCATTAATGCAACATTCTTCACATACTGGCTGAAAGGAGTCACCAAAGGAGGATACCCCAGCTTAGGCCATACATATTCCACTTCATCAAAAAGCATCACAAGCAGATCATCCAGACTAAGTTCCGGCTCATTCTTACTCCTTAATATCATATTGATACCGGAATGCACTCCTTTCAAGTCTGCCATCATGGAACCCATCATACCACCCGGTAAACCACACTTCAGTAGAAGTGAAGACATGTATTTATTGGTAGGATCCATAAAATAACCCAGAAAATCATCAATGAATTCTTGCGTCATGGCACGAGCTTTCATATATGCTTTCATATTTATGTCGGGAACCTGGAAGCCTAAATCTTTCAACATAGCCTGCACAGAGATTACGTCCGGATGCACTTTGCCCCAGGACATCGGTTCCATAGCCACATCAATGATATCCGCACCATTCTCACAAACTTCAAGAATAGAAGCCATAGACAATCCCGGTCCGCTATGACCATGATATTGAATCAATATATCCGGATGTTTCTCCTTGATAGTCCTGACCAATTCTCCTAACATACCCGGACGACCGATACCCGCCATATCCTTCAAGCATATTTCAGGTGCACCGGCCTCAATCAGTTGATCGGCAATTCGGGCATAATACTCAACAGTGTGTACGGGAGAATAGGTGATACAAAGAGTTGCCTGCGGAATCATACCTGCTTCCAAAGCATATTTAATAGAAGGAATGATATTTCTTGTTTCGTTCAGTCCACAGAAAATGCGTGTGATGTCCACTCCTTGCGCATGCTTGACTTTATACATCAATTTACGCACATCTGCCGGAACCGGATACATGCGCAACGCATTCAATCCGCGATCGAGCATATGCGTTTGAATACCCGCTTCTTTAAAAGGTGCGGTAAAAGCACGGACAGCCTTATTAGGATTTTCGCCGTACAACAGATTCACTTGCTCAAAAGCACCGCCATTCGTTTCAACTCTGGCAAAACAGCCCATCTCAATAATCAAAGGAGCGATACGAACAAGCTGATCAACCCGAGGTTGATATTTACCGGAAGATTGCCACATGTCCCGATAAACAAGACTGAATTTAATTTCCTTTTTCATCATAGCCAATAATAAGTGATTTTTTCTTCGGTTAACTTCACATATACAAATATAAAGGTTTAAACTGACATATAGTCAAACAATCACCTTAAAAAATAGATATAAAGAGATGTTTAATATCATAATGCAAGAAAACCACCTCCACATAGATCCATTTACTATAAATAACAAATCAAATTGTTTTATGTTCGCATTTATTCTTTTAAGAATACTAACAAGTCTATTAGTAACAACATTGTTAGTAACAAACTTGTTAGTATTTCAAAGAATCACTATATTTGCCCAATAAGAATAATAAAGAATAGTTATGGAAAAGCCGTTTGTTTTTGGTGTAGCCACTTCCGGAGATAACTTTACAGATCGCGAAAAAGAGACTCAACGTTTACTCCTAAACTTTGCACATGGTGTAAATACAGTGCTTATTTCTCCTAGAAGATGGGGAAAAACATCACTAGTTAAGAAAGTAGCCCAGCTATCACAAGATAGCAAGAGAAAAGTGGTCTACATAGACATTTTTTCCTGTCGCACCGAAAATGAGTTTTATCGTCTCTTTGCCACTTCTATCTTAAAACAAACTTCTTCCAAATGGGAGGAATGGATAGAGAATACTAAACAATTCCTCTCACACATCAATCCCAAAATCTCTATCGGAGCAGATCCGATGAACGATTTCTCTATATCATTCGAGTACAACATGCAAAATAATACGGAGAATGACATCTTACAGTTACCCGAAAAAATTGCAATAGAGAAAGGAATACAGATAGTCATTTGCATTGATGAGTTCCAACAAATTTCGGATTTCGAAGATTCCAAAACGTTTCAGAAAAAGCTACGTAGCGTATGGCAATTACAACAACATGTCTCATATTGTCTTTTCGGAAGTAAAAAGCATTTAATGAACGAACTCTTTGAAAAGAAGAATTTACCATTCTATAAATTTGGAGATGCTATCTATCTCGCAAAAATAGAAACAAAATACTGGATTGAATATATATGCAAACGATTTGAAAATACAGGAAAACACATTTCTCCCGAACTTGCAGAAGAAATCTGCCGCCTTGTAGACAACCATTCGTCTTATGTACAGCAACTTTCCTGGCTACTTTGGATACGTACCATTAATACGGCAACCACAGAACAACTTTCTTATGCATTGGAAGACCTACTCGACCAAAACAATATTCTATTCCAAAGTGAAACAGAAAACCTTTCTGCCTATCAAATGAATTTTCTAAAAGCAATTGTTGATGGAATACACACTAAATTCAGCAGCAAAGAAGTCATTTCAAAATACAATTTAGGAACATCGGCCAATATTGTCCGCTTAAAAAATGCATTACTACAAAAGGAGCTCATAGAGACAAATGGAAAAGAGATAGTTCTTGCAGATCCAGTATTTGGAGTATGGTTTAAAAAAGAAATGCTTTACTGACATATATACAATAAAAGATGCACAGATTGCCGATCATAAATCGATTCTCTGTGCATCACTACTACTCTAAAGACACTTTTAAGACAAAACTAACTAAATTATGGAAGAATATATAATACCGCGCAGAAAACGTATCCCATACGGCATGATGAACTTCGCAGTAATCCGCCGCGACGACTGTTACTATGTGGACAAAATCCGGTTTATCCCCATGATAGAAGAGGCAGACAAGTTTTTCTTCTTTATTCGCCCGTGCCGTTTCGGCAAAAGTCTTACAGTAAATATGTTGCAACATTATTATGATATACTTGCCAAGAATAAGTTCGATGCCCTGTTTGACGACCTTTACATCGGAAAACACCCTACCCCCTGACCGGAACAGGTATTTGGTGCTGTATCTCAACTTCTCCGGAATAGTCGGTGAACTGCACAACTACCGAAAGAGGCTGGATGCGCATTGTGGCACCACCTTTGAGAACTTCTGCAAAATATATGCCGACTATCTGCCACAAGATACGGTGGACGAATTGATAGAAATAATAAAACCCTGGTATGACAACTACTGCTTTACGGAAGAATGTTATGGCGAAACCACCATGCACAACTCAAATATGGTGCTCTACTTCGTCAAGAATTATATTCAACGAGGCAAAGCACCCAGGGATCACCAACCCCGACAACTTTGTGAGCCTGCTCTATTATTTCGGCATGCTTACTATCAGTGGTATGTATGAAGGAAAGACTAAACTTACCATCCCCAATCAGGTAGTCCGCGAACAAATCTACACCTATCTGCTGAGTACTTATGACGAAGCCGATCTCAGTTTCAGCGGTTACGAGAAGAACGAACTGCCAGCACCCTTGCCTACCACGCTAACTGGAAAGCCTATTTCGGTTATATTGCCGACTGCCTGAAACGTTACACTTCCCAACGCGACAAACAGAAAGGTGAACTTTTTGTCCACGGCTTTACGCTTGCCATGACGGCACAGAACCGCTTCTACCGTCCCATTTCCGAACAGGATACACAGGCAGGATATGTCGATATTTTCCTCTGTCCGCTACTGGATATCTATTCTGGCATGAAGCACAGCTACATTGTAGAACTGAAATACGCCAAATATAAAGACCCCGAAAGCCGTGTGGAAGAACTGCGTCTGGAAGGGATTACACAAGCTAACCGCTATGCAGAAACCGAGACGGTGAAGAATGCGGTCGATGCCACACAACTTCATAAGATTGTGGTGGTGTATAAGGGAATGGATATGCCGGTATGTGAAGAAATTTAAAGCAAACTCAGCAATAAAGCTATACAGAATCTCGAACATCACTGGGAATGGAAGCATATTGTGCCCGTTAACAGTGAAAATCCGTAAAAGAATTCAAAAGAGAAACAAATACAACAAAATTATTTGGAAAGGGCAAGAAGAAGGCTTATATTTGTCATGTGATTTTTTTCATAGTATTAGATTTAAGGTTAACAAAGGTTGGAGCAAGGCGTTGCTCCTTTTTTTATGTCTTATTCCCTGCCGCCAACAGCTTCCCGAACAAATTCAGAATCCCCACTACACTCTCTTTATCAGATACAGGTATCCGAATACTAGTCCGACCTGTCTCCTTATCTTCCTCTACAATAGAATCAACCAATCTCTGAGTAGCTTCTGGCGAACTAAGCGTACGTGCCAGTCCGCTAAGGAAAGAAAATCCCTGCTGAAGCAATTGCTCCGGATTATTATCTGCCGCAGATACAGAAGACTTCTTTTCCGTACTCACCTCTGTTACTCCTTCTTCAGGTGTTTCTTCCTCAAGCAATGCCAATGAATCCGTGTCCGTCGTTTGCAAAACAGCCGTTTCCTCCACAACTTTCTCTTCATTATCATTCAAATCAATACTGCAGCCCGCCATACGATTATGCGCTCCGTCCACTTCTTCAGACGGTTCGGCCACCACCTTGAGACTATCCATCATCTTGTCGAACTTGCTGTTTTCCAAGAAGATGGTATCTTCACCATTATCAAGGATACCCTCAAAAAGAGAAGTTTTGAAGTTGAGGGTAGACAACATCCTCTCTTCAATAGTCTGGCTGGCAACAAGATTGATAACCTGGATATTCTTTTTCTGACCGATACGATAAATACGGGCAATACGCTGCTCGAGAACGGCCGGATTCCAAGGCAAATCGAGATTGATAAGTATAGACGCAACTTGCAGATTCAGCCCTGTACTTCCGGCATCAGTTGACAGAAAGACGCGGCTTTCCGGCAGTTCGGTAAAGTTATCCGTCAGATTTTTACGGGCTTCGGAAGGAATCCCCCCATGAAGATACTCATACCGGACACCTAAAACGTCCAGTTCTTTCGCTATCAGACGAGTCATCCTCTCCCATTGGCTGAAAATAACCACCTTCTCATCTCCACTCTCAAAGACATTCCTGAGAATATTCAGCGTTTCCTCCACCTTCGTATCATAACGGGTTTTCTGGTCAAGAATATAAGTGCTGTCGCAAAGCATACGCATCTGGCTAAGCATCAACAATAGCCGCTTCCGGTCTTTCTCACTCAGGAAACGGGTTTTCGTCCATTTGAATACTAGTTGCGACACGATAGACTGATATTCATCATGCATATTCCTCTGTTGCTCAGTCATCGGCACAAACAGAACTTTATCCATCCGCCCGGGCAACTGGAGAGCTACATCTTTTTTCCGGCGGCGAATCAGTACGTTCTTCATCTGCTCGCCAATGGCATTCAGATTCTTGTAAGAAACCACCTTACCCGTATCCGACCGGACAACAGTCTGGTCAAGAAACTGATAATAAGGTCCCAAACAAAACTGGTCGACAAACTGCATGATGGAATAAAGTTCCTCCAACTTATTCTCCAATGGAGTACCGGATAAAATAACCGAATAATCCGACTCAATATGACGGGCTGCTTTGGATATTTGAGTATTCCAGTTCTTCAGACGCTGCACTTCATCCATGATAAGGAAATCAGTATGAAGAGACTTCAAGATTTTAATATCATTGCACACACTGTTGTAAGACACTATCTTATAAAATTCTTCCGCTCCATATAGCACTTTCCTGGTCAGGTGATTTCCTTCTACCACAATAGCCTTGGCATCGGTAAAACGCTCTATTTCCTTTTTCCATTGATATTTCAATGATGTAGGGCATATAATCAGAGCGGAAGATATAAACTGATGCTTCCTCATCAGTTCAGCCGTTCCAATAGCCTGGATAGTTTTGCCCAGTCCCATTTCATCCGCGATGATAGATTTTCCGGCACGAAAAGCAAAACGGATTCCTTCTTTCTGATAAGGGTAAAGTTTTGTTTTCAGCAATGTGTCCAATGCTGTGTCCGAAGCATAGTCCGGTAGCAATTGCGACCGCCGCCGCAAATCACGCTGTTCAAGTATAAATCCCAGTGCGTCGGGATACCAACGGAATGTGTTATTCAGGCGGGTAGCAGCCCTCAAGAATTCAGTTATCGAGTCAATGGCGGCAGGGCGCATCACTCCGTCGGGAGTAAAATAAGGACTTGCCAGTTTGCGGAACTCCTCCTCATTGTCCGTACCGATTCGCAAGCAAACTTTACGCTCTCCCTGATAAGACAGGTATACGGAAGAATACGGTGGCGTGACACGGCAAACTTTACGTCTTTTCTCTCTAATCCATAGTTTGACTCCTTCCAAATGTTTGCAAGTACCCAATTGGCTTGCCTTAAAATCCATACACGAACAATAATTCCAAGGACTCTGATGTCCTCTATATACCACATTATATTCATTGCCGGATGTAGGATTTATCACCGTATAATAACCGGGATATTCTTTTTTGTCTCTCTCAAATATTACAAACTTCTCTTTCATTGCCGCCTGCCTCCGCAAAGCAATCTGCCAGTCTTGCAAAGTCATATTGTCCGGTCGATAATGATAAGAAACTTTATTCACTGTGCTTTTCGTCTTTTTATCTGCTTTTGTCTTTTTTGCCATGCTCATTGTACCTTCGAAATTTTGCCAAAAATACGAAAAGGTTTCTGTTTCTCCACAATATAAAGTATACAAATTATCAGGAAATTACTATAATAACTGGTACATTCCCCCTACCAACACACGAACTACACCTTTCATTTCAAGCTCGAAAAGAATCGTATTCATTTTCTGCACGGGAATATCCGCTTCAACTACTAATGTATTAATCTGTAAATCGCCTCGTTTCTCAAGAATTTCAATAACCTTTTGCTCCTCTTCAGACAAATCAAGAAAAAGACTACGCTGCACATTTGCCACTTTTGCCGAATGAGCACTAACCTCCCAGCCCATAGCCTTCACAAAATCTTCGGCTGATAATAACAAAGAAGCTCTGTTTTCTCTGATTAACAGGTTGCATCCTTTTGAATATTCATCATTCACGCGACCGGGGAAAGCGAAACAGTCGCGATGATAACCTTCGGCAAGTTCGGCTGTAATCAGTGAACCGCCTTTCTCTGCTGATTCAATGACAATTGTAGCATCACACACACCGGCGACAATACGGTTACGGCTGACAAAGTTATGCCGGTCGGGATTGGTGCCGGACAGAAATTCGGTCAGTAATCCCCCTTTTTCAAGCATGTCAACAGCTGTTTTCCGGTGGACATGAGGATAAATACGATCCAGCCCATGAGCTAAAACACCTACTGTAGGTAATTCATTGGCCAAAGCTTCACGATGCGCATGAATATCGATTCCATAAGCAAGACCGCTGACTACAAGCACTTCAGGACAAAGTGCTTTCAGATCCCGCAGAAAAGAGGCGCAGATTTGTGTCCCATAATCAGTAGCATTACGGGTTCCTACCATATTCAGGATATGAAGGGAATTTAGATCGGCATTTCCTTTAAAGAAAAGAACGACAGGGGCATCTTCACATTCCCGCAAACGGGAAGGATAAGCCTCATCATGAAAAGACAGACAAGAGATCCGATTCTTCCGGATAAATTCATATTCTTGTTCGGCGCGGAGCACAGCTTGCGGACAATCCAATGCCTCTATCACCCGTTGACTTACTTCTGGAATACGTTCCGGTATTTCTTTGCGCAGACGGAAGACATCAACGGCATTACCCATTCCATCTATCAAATGTTTTGCTCCTATGTGCCCGATACCGGGCACCATTGTCAGAGCAATACTATAAATTTGTTCTTCTTCCGAGCTGTTCATTTCAGGTAGGGCGCAAAGACATTATCGAACAATTCGCTGTCACTTAAACGTCCGTTTACCACACATACCGTCTCAACAGTGGATTTCACTACTACTTTATTATCATTCTTACGGAAGATATCCTGATAAAACACATATTTGATACCTTCCTTTTTCATATATAGTTTCGAGACAAACTCATCTCCGCTTTTCAATGGAGTCTTGAATGCCATACTAATACGTGCCACTACCGGATCGACTCCTTGCTCATGAAGTGCAGCAAAACTGACACCCACCGAAGTCAGAAACTCGTGGCGGGTATGTTCCAGATAGTGCTGATAATTGGCATTATTGACAATACCTTGAAGGTCACATTCGTAATCGCGAACCTTCATTTCCAATTCATAGATATAGTTCATTTAAATTGAGAATTAAAAGTTGAGAAATAACAGTTAGCCTCTTTTTTGCTCAATGTCGAGTCCTTTGAACTTCCTCAATTCTTCGGTCGATACCAGTTTATACAGCTTGTCACTGGGACGTATCTTATCCGATTTCATGGAGAAATGCTGTCCCTTCTTCACTGTTTGCACAGATTCCAAGTCAACACGAGCTTCTTCCAAAGTCATAAATAGGGCACCGGTAGTCGGCCCTGTAATGAGAAGCTTATCGCCTACACTTACTTCAGCCGCTTCTACCAGGAATTCGGAAACTCCGATATTAGAGAAGTATTTGATACCTTTACCTACATAAATCTTACGTTCCGTAGCTGCCGAACCATAATTCCTGGTCCATTCGCCCAAACGCTGTCCCAAGTAATACCCATCCCAGAAGCCACGGTTGAATACGGTTTTCAGGCGTTCATCCCAAGCCGCAATCTTTTCATCGGTGAATGTTCCATCCAAATAAGCCTTGATAGCTTCTTTGTAACATTCAACCACCGTACGTACATATTCAGGTCCACGGGCACGGCCTTCAATCTTGAATACACGTACACCGGCATCCAACATTTTATTCATAAAATGGATGGTCTTCAAGTCTTTGGGAGACATGATATATTCGTTATCAATATCCAGTTCCACATCCGTTTCCTTATCACGAACCGTGTAAGAACGACGACATACCTGCATACAAGCACCGCGATTGGCCGAATGATTCATCTCATGTAAAGAGAGATAGCATTTACCCGATACTGCCATACAAAGCGCGCCGTGGCAGAACATTTCGATACGAAGTTGTTCACCGCTCGGACCACAGATATGTTCTTCCTGTATCTGACGATAAATCTCGGCCACCTGTTCCAGATTCAACTCACGGGCCAATACTACCACATCTGCAAATTGCGCATAGAATTTCAAGGCCTCCGCATTGGAGATATTCAACTGGGTGGAAAGATGCACCTCCTGTCCTATCTGACGGGCATAATTCATCACTGCCACATCAGCTGCAATCACCGCAGAAATTCCCGCTTCCTTGGCTGCGTCGACAATGGTATGCATCAGAGGGATATCTTTATCATAGATAATCGTATTGACCGTCAGGTAGCTCTTCATCCCGTGCTCGTCACACGTACGGGCTATTTCCCGCAAATCATCAATCGTAAATGTATTAGCCGAACGGGCACGCATATTCAGGTTTTCTATACCGAAATAGATAGAATCGGCACCTGCCTGAATGGCCGCAGCAAGAGATTCGCGCGAACCCACAGGAGCCATTATTTCAAAATCTTTTATATTCATTTTACTGTCCAATAATCATTAATATGATAGAAGTGTGCAAAGGTACGAATTTATCCGTATTTTTGCAGAGAATAAAGCAGAAAGAAGAAATGGAAAATAAGAAACCAATCGTACTCAACAATCTGGAAGAGTGGGATTTCACCGACTATATAGACTCGTTGATACAAAAAGAGGAAGCTGTAGATTTGGAATTCAAGATTGCCAAAGATGGTCTTCCCAACAGTTTATGGGACACTTATTCTTCTTTTGCCAATACAGATGGAGGAGTTATTATACTTGGTGTGAAAGAGTATAAACAGCAATTCATTATTGAAGGACTGACAAAAGAACAAATCAGCCAGTACAAAAAAGACTTTTGGAATCAGATTAATAATCCGGATTGTGTAAATGAGAATCTGCTTTCTGATAACGACCTGTATGAAGGTTGTTATAAAGGAAAAAATCTGCTCCTCATTTATGTTCCTCGTGCAACCCGTATACAACGTCCTATCTACAGAACAAGAAATCCTTTTGGCGGACATACATTTAAACGTAACCATGAAGGCGATTATAAATGTACAGATGCTGAAGTGAAACGCTTGATTGCAGATTCGGACGAAAACCACCCACGTGATTCCAGAATCCTGTGCAATTATTCCATAGAAGATATTGATAAGGAAACCCTGACACAATACAGGCAACTATTTGCCAATCTGAAACCATCTCATCCATGGCTTAGCCTGAATGACCTGGAATTTCTGACAAAATTGGAAGCGTATCGTAAAGACCGGCATACTAAAGAGGAAGGTTTCACTTTAGCCGGAATACTTATGTTCGGCAAAACAGAAAGTATCACAGATCCTGAATGCGCTCCTAATTATTTTCCAGATTATAGGGAACATTTAGGAGCAGACGATTCTATCAGATGGTCAGATCGTATCTGCCCGGACGGAACTTGGGAAGCAAATCTCTTCCAATTTTATCGCAAAGTATACCCTAAACTGACTGTCATACTCCCTAAACCTTTCCAAATAAGAAATGGTATACGAATTGATGAGACTCCCACACATATTGCAATACGTGAAGCATTTATCAACACACTTATTCATTGTGATTTCTCGGAAGAAGGAAACATTGTTGTTGAACAGTGGGTAGATAAATACCGCTTCAAGAATCCCGGAACAATGTTGGTCAGCAAAACACAATATTATTCAGGGGGAGACAGCGTATGCCGTAATAAAGCATTACAAAAAATGTTCATGCTAATCGGTTTCTCGGAGAAAGCTGGTAGCGGTGTAAATAAGATTATAAAAGGTTGGAGAGAAGCTAACTGGCAAAAACCGTATGTTGAAGAATTGAACCGTCCGGACAAGGTGGAACTAACTTTACCTATGATAAGTTTATTACCGGATGATGCTGTAATCAAACTAAAAGAACTATTTGATGGAAAGATTGAAAAACTAACCCAAGATGAGTTAACGGCTTTGGTTACTTGTTATAGTGAAAATGAGATTAATAACACTCAACTACAATACGTTGTTCCTCAACATCGTTCAGATATCACAAAGATGCTAAAAAAACTCTGTAATGAAGGATTTTTGATTGCAGAAGGAAATGGCAGAGGAACGAAATACCATATTAATGAATCTGAGGGAAAGTTTGAAACTTTGGAAGATAAGGTTGAAAGTTCAGAGAATAATATGGAAAGCTCGGAAAGTAATATGGAGAGCTCGGAAAGTAATATGGAGAGTCTGAAGAGTAACATGGAGAGTCTGAAGAGTAACATGGAGAGTTCAAAGCAAAATAAACAAAGAATGACTTTTGAAGAATTGCAAGCACTCATCATTTCGCTATCACAAGACTATATTAGTATTGAAGAAATAGCAACAAAAGTTCATAAAACACTTAAATATCTTATCAATTTTATTATCCCCAGAATGCTTCAAAACGGTACAATAGAGAGACTATACCCCGGAATTCCCAACCATCCGAAACAGAAATATAAAGCAACCAATAAAAACTTTAATAAGCAGTAATATTATATATGAAAATAGCCCATATAGATTTAGGAAAACACCCCATCTTACTTGCCCCGATGGAGGATGTAACCGATCCGGCTTTCCGCCTGATATGCAAGAAATTCGGAGCAGACATGGTGTACACCGAGTTTGTATCGAGTGACGCACTGATACGCGCTGTCAGCAAGACTGCGCAGAAACTAAGTATCAGCGATGCAGAACGTCCTGTCGCCATCCAGATATACGGGAAAGATACAGAGACAATGGTGGAAGCTGCCAAGATTGTAGAGCAGGCACAACCTGACATTCTGGATATTAACTTCGGATGTCCCGTGAAAAGAGTAGCTGGAAAAGGTGCTGGAGCAGGTATGCTACAAAATATCCCCAAGATGCTGGAGATCACCCGTGCTGTCGTAGATGCGGTGAAAATACCCGTAACAGTGAAGACTCGTTTGGGATGGGATGCAAACAATAAAGTAATTATAGAATTAGCGGAACAATTGCAAGATTGTGGCATAGCCGCATTGACTATACATGGCCGTACCCGCGCACAAATGTATACCGGAGAGGCGGATTGGACACTGATAGGCGAAGTGAAGAATAATCCGAGAATGCATATTCCCATTATCGGTAATGGAGACGTGACCAATCCTCAACGCTGTAAGGAGTGTTTTGACCGTTATGGAGTAGATGCTGTAATGATCGGTCGCGCCAGCTTCGGTCGTCCATGGATATTCAAGGAAGTAAAACACTATTTAGAGACAGGTGAAGAATTACCTCCACTTAGTTTTGAATGGTGTATGGAAGTACTTCGTCAGGAAGTGGTAGACAGCGTTAATCTGCTCGATGAGCGTAGAGGTATTTTGCATGTACGCCGTCATCTGGCCGCAAGCCCTCTATTCAAGGGAATCCCTAACTTCCGCAACACACGTATTGCGATGTTACGAGCAGAAACAAAAGAAGAGCTTTTCCAGATATTTGATGAAATCACTTCCCAACGCAAAGAAAATCCGGAAATTTAAATCAACACCTATTATATCTATTCTTCAGGAACTTGTACTTGTTCCTGAAGAATAACATGATCTAATTAAAACGTCAAGGTCTTTGGTTTCTATTTAAACATCGGCTGCGCAAACCACTTTTTAAACATCCAGGTTACGACTACATACAATAGGAATGCAGAGAAAAAACCAACAATGGCATCAATCACATAATGCGCCTGAATATATACGGTAGCCCCACAGAGCAACATATAGAAAGGTATAAGACAGGCAAACAACTTCTTGCTGCCACGCCAAGCCATAATCATCAGAATAGTAGAAATGCCTACATGCGAACTGGGGAATGCCGCCGTAGGGCGTTCACCCACTTGCTGCGAGCCTTCCACCAAACTATAAAAAAATCCGTGCTGATAGCCCGGTCCGGGAAGCAACTCCTGATTATAATTGAAATAATCACCAATAGCAGGGAAAATACCTTTAGATACATTATCAATACCAATGGCAGGAAAATAGAATTGAGGGCCTGCAACAGGAACGAATATATAAATCAGATAGTAAATAAAGAAAGAAGTGACAAGCACAAAAGACATCTTCTCGAACCACTCAAATTTATAAATGAAATAGAATAGAGCCACAATCAGCATCATCGGATAATAAAAGAAATATCCCATATTGAATGCCTCGCTGACTATAAGATGTGGAAACGTATGGCAGAACCAAATAGCAGGCTGACCATTGAAAATAAACTGTTCGGCAGTTGCAAATACATGATCTAAATTCGGAAAGAAACGATTGAACTCGAAAGTATCCGGATACCAGTAAGACAGCAGACTCATCTGAATAACAATACGCACAAACGCCGAAAATTTACAGGGAGCAAGACGATAAAGATACATCAATAAAAAAGTCATTGCCGCGATCATCGCCCTATCCAGCAACATGTGCCATGGATGATCCATCCGCTGAAACAGGAACAGAATCAATATGGAAGTCAACAGATTATAAATCAATGTAATCTTTTCCACAGCAAACAACCCTTTCCGGGTTTCTATGCGCTTAAATAAGTCTAAAGCCATCCTTCATTTTTATACCAGGCAATGGTTTCCCGAACTCCCTTTTCCAAATCATATTCGGGCACATACCCCAGTTCATCCATTACCGGGGTTATATCGCATTGCCAGTTGCGTTGTTTCATTATCTTATATTTATCCGAATTCAGGGTACTGCTCCTCCCGGAACGTGTAGCAATGAATTCAGCGAACAAAGATATAACTTTTAGCACAATTAATGGACATTTCAAGTGAAGAACAAACGGATTACCCAATTCTTTTTGTATCAGATCCGAAAAGGCACGACTTTTATAAACTTTCCCGTCTGTCAAGAAATACGCCTTACGAACTACTTTTTTCTCTATTCCCAGGAAAATAGCCTGCACAATGTCTTTCACATACACAAAAGTCAAATCCTGACGACGGAAACCGACCGAGAAATCAACGTGTTTCTGGATAGACTTTGCCATCAGATAGTAATCAGCTTCACGAGGTCCATAGACTCCTGTAGGACGATAAATGACATAAGGGAAACCGGGCATACTCTGAATATACAACTCCGCTTTCAGCTTGCTCAGTCCATAAGCAGTATTGGGTACCGGAGGGTCGTCCGCTTTTATCGGAGTATAGTCCTTCTCACGTACAGGTCCGAACACACTCAATGTACTGATATAGATAAACTGTTTCGGAACCATATTCAGCTCCTTCAACGTATCGATAAAATATTTGGTCTGAAGATAATTCACATAGTCAAAAGAGTGCTTGTCGGGGCACTTTGTAACACCGGCGCAATGAATGATATAATCAAATTTGTTGTAAGTGCCTTTATGCCCGGAGAGTTGGGCACGAAGTTTATTAGGGTGCGCAAAATCCAGTTCCAGAAAGTGGATTTTCCGGTTTTTCAAATACCGCTTGCTACTCGTAGAACGAATCCCGGCCCACACACCAAACTTTCGCTTCAACGCTTCCTCCACGATGAAACTGCCGATAAAACCACTCGCGCCTGTAATTAAAATACTCTCCATTATTACTTTTCAGGTCCTACATGAATATTAATTGAAAAAATATGATGCCACAAAGATACGATAAATATAAAATAAAAGCCATTTTGCTTTTCTCAATTATTATTTGTTTATTTGCAACGCGATTTATTTACTATTCAACACTTTTAAAGCACGTGGAAGATAAGGCCGATTTTGATTTTCTTTTTAAAGAGTACTATCCTCAACTTTATTATTATGCATTTCACCTGATTAATAATATGGAGGCTAGCAAGGATATCGTAAGCGACGCCTTCGAATTTATTTGGGCCAATTATGCAAAAATAGATAAAGCCACGGCTAAATCTTATCTATATATTTACGTTCGCAACAAAAGCATTGACTTCCTGCGACATCAGAATATACATGAACAGTATGTACAAATCTATTCCGAACTGACCCAAAGTTATGTTGAAACGGAATATCTGGAGCAGGATGAAAGAATGATGCATATCAGCAAGGCAATGGAAAAACTGACTCCACATACCAGGCATATTTTAGAAGAATGTTATATTCAACGCAAGAAATATCAGGAAGTGGCAGAAGAGTTAAATATCAGTGTCAGTGCAGTCAGGAAGCATATTGTGAAAGCATTACAGGTGATACGTGAAGAATGTGCAAAAAAATCATAAATCAGGTATCTTTATTTTATGATTAAACGTAATATAAACAAGTATGATACAGTCAAACAGTGATGAATAAAGATATTGACAATATAAACAATACAGATGAATCTGTAAAGAAGGCGCTCGACATCATGGAGAGTTCTTCAGATATAAACGACGAACAGCTGCAGGAGATGCTTAAAGATAAAGAAATCCTGCAAGCTTGTCGCGACATCATGGATAGTAGTCTTTTCCTACAACAAAAAGGAGGAATAGAACTTCCCAATGTAGAAATGGAATTGGAGCGATTCAAGAAAAAACAACATTCAACACGAATGCGTTCCAATCTCTGGAAAATAACTATCGGAATAGCCGCCATGATTACCGTTCTATTCGGGAGTTACTATTTAATTAATAGTCTGACAACCCCTGCACTCGAACCAATCACTGTATTCACTGCTGATACTACTCCCCAACATATTGTTTTGCAAAAAGATGATGGAGAAAAAATTGTGTTAGACGAACCGCAGTCAAACAATCAAGTCCTGCCTAAAACCGCCATCGCAAAGTCTGAAAAGAAAGAGCTGGATTATAGGCAAGTCATCTCAACAACTACACAGACACACGTACTTACCGTGCCACGAGGTGAAAGTTTCAAAGTGGTATTATGTGACGGCACAGAAGTCTGGCTGAATGCCAATAGTAATTTTGTTTACCCTACAGCCTTTATTGGCAACGAGCGTATCGTTACTTTAGAAGGCGAAGCTTATTTCAAGGTAGCCAAAGACGCCAAGCGCCCCTTTATTGTAAAAACCAAGACAGTCCAAACCCGCGTTCTCGGTACGGAATTCAATATACGTAGCTATACTCCCGAAGATACTCATGTAGTACTTATTAACGGGAAAGTAGAAGTAAGTAACACAAAAGGAGGATCATATACCCGACTATATCCGGGAGAAGATGCACACCTGCAATCTGATGGAAATTTCGTTCTAACAGAAGTAGACTTAGACTCTTACGTTTATTGGAAAGACGGCTATTTCTATTTTGACAATATTACATTGAAAGATATTATGCAAAACTTAGGACGCTGGTACAATGTAAACATAGAATTCAGAAACAAAGAAGCAATGACGTATAAAATGCACTTCATATCCGATCGCACTAAAGATTTAGAGCATACAATCTCATTGCTTAATAGAATGAAAAAAGTCACTGTCACCTTGCAAGGCAATACGCTTACCATAGACTAGGTTTTTATTGCATAAGTATAACAAATCTATGCAATAAACAACAAAATATCACTTTTATTAAAAAATAAATCGCAAAAGGGGTATCCATTTTCTTTTCTCGTACGCATTAGTTATATAAACATGTCCAAATTGTGTTATTAAAAACAAACGTATGAGAAATAATTGGAACTTATTTATTGTGTGTTTTCTATGCGTATTGTGCTTCCAGCCTTACCAAGTTAATGCTCAAACGCAATCACAAAAGAAAATCACGATTGAGATTAGCAACGAACGATTGCCGTCCGTACTTAAACGTCTGGAAAAACTCTCCGGCTACAAAATCCTATTTACGTATGACGATGTCAAGAAATTCACCGTTTCCGGCTCTGTCAAAGATAAGAGTATAGAGCAGACTCTCGATATTATCTTAGCCAATAAGCCACTAGAATACCATATTGAAGATCAATTTATCACAATTACTTCCAAAGGTCCTTCCAAGCAAGCGAAAGTATTCAATGTAAAAGGAGTGGTAATTTCCGGTGATGACGGACAGCCTCTCATCGGTGCAACTGTTGTCATCAAGGGAAGCAAGTCCGGTGTATTAACAGACATAGACGGAAAGTTTTCGATAGAAAATGTATCCAATAAATCCCTGTTACAATTTTCTTATATAGGAATGAAGCCACAAGATCTGACTCCTACCCCAACTATGAATGTTACATTAATGCCTGATGTACAAACTTTATCAGAAGTAGTAGTAACAGGTATGCAAAAAATGGATAAACGCCTGTTTACAGGAGCAACCAAACAATTGTCCGCAGATGAAGTGAAACTAGATGGTTTGCCTGATATCAGCCGTGGACTTGAAGGACGCGCCGCAGGCGTATCTGTACAAAATGTTTCCGGCACGTTTGGTACTGCCCCGAAAATCCGGGTACGCGGTGCCACATCTATTTTCGGTAGTTCAAAGCCATTATGGGTAGTAGATGGAGTCATCATGGAGGATGCTATTGACGTAGGTCCGGATGACTTATCTTCAGGAGATGCAGAGACGCTAATCAGTTCAGCCATTGCCGGGTTGAATTCAGATGATATCGAGAGCTTTCAAATATTGAAAGACGGATCAGCAACCTCTATCTATGGCGCACGAGCCATGGCAGGGGTTATTGTAGTAACAACCAAGAAGGGAAAAGCCGGCGTTAGCAAAATGAGCTATACCGGTGAATTTACAACCCGTATGATTCCCAGTTATAAAGAATTCAACATTATGAATTCGCAGGAACAAATGGGAATCTACAAAGAGATGGAGCAGAAAGGATGGCTTAATAACAGCGATACTTACCGTGCCAAAGATAGTGGTGTATATGGACGTATGTATCAATTAATCAATCAATATAACCCGGTTACAGGACAATTCGGACTTGCCAACACGCCGGAAGCACGTAATGCTTACCTGCGCGAAGCGGAAATGAGAAATACCGACTGGTTCAATACCTTATTTTCCAACAACGTTACACAAAACCATTCGGTCAGTATCACTTCCGGAACTGAAAAGTCTTCATTCTATGCTTCATTAAGTGCGATGTCAGATCCGGGATGGTATAAACAAAGCGAAGTAAAACGTTATACTGCTAATTTAAATACAACATATAATATATATAAGAATTTATCTATAAACCTGATCTCCAGTGCTTCCTACCGTAAACAGAAAGCCCCCGGGACACTAAGTTCAGAGGTTAATGCAGCAAGTGGAGAAGTTACCCGTCAGTTTGACATCAATCCTTATTCGTATGCACTAAATACATCACGTGCACTAGATCCAACAGTTGACTATACAGCCAACTATGCACCGTTCAATATCCTCCATGAATTGGATAACAATTATATGGATTTGAATGTAGCTGATGTTAAGTTTCAAGGAGAAATAAAATGGAAAGCACTTCCGGAGTTAGAGCTAAGTGCATTAGGAGCAGTCAGATATCAGGCTTCTTCACAAGAACACAATATCAAAGATCACTCGAATCAGGCAACCGCTTATCGCACAGGAATGGACGACGCTACCATTCGTGACGAAAACAACTTATTGTATACCAATCCGGATAATCCGTATGCTTTGCCTATCAGTATACTACCGGAAGGAGGTATCTACCAGCGTAAGGACTATCGTATGTTGGGGGTAGACTTCCGTGCCACAGCATCCTGGAATCATTTATTTGCAGAAAAGCATATAACCAATCTTTTCGCCGGTATGGAAGTAAATGATTTGAAACGTATGCAGAATTATTTTCAAGGATGGGGAATGCAATATACAATGGGTGAAATACCATCGTATGTATATGAATTCTTCAAGAAGGGCATTGAATCCGGTGAAAGCTATTATGGATTAAACCATACAACAACAAGAAGTGTAGCAGGCTTTGCCAACGCAACTTATTCTTATGATGGACGTTATACAGTAAACGGAACATTCCGCTATGAAGGCACCAATCGCATGGGAAAAAGCCGTTCTTCCCGCTGGCTTCCTACATGGAATATGTCAGGAGCATGGAATGTACATGAAGAAAATTTCTTCAAGACATTCAGCTCTGTACTGTCACACTTAACATTCAAAGCATCCTACTCTTTAACAGCTGATAGAGGACCGGAATATGTGACCAACTCACATGCCATAATCACTAGTTATTCACCATTTCGTCCTTTCACCAGCGGACAGGAAACAGGACTTTATGTATCTGATCCTGAAAACAGTGAATTAACCTACGAAAAAAAGCATGAGTTGAACATCGGTGCCGACATGGGATTCTTAGACAACCGGATCAATTTTTCGATCGACTGGTATAAACGCAACAACTATGACCTGATTGGTATTACCCCGACACAAGGAGTAGGCGGTTCTATCTACAAATATGCCAATATAGCTTCCATGAAATCACATGGTATCGAGTTCACCATCTCAAGTAAGAATATCCAGTCGAAAGACTTTTCATGGCATACAGACTTCATCTTTTCCAAAGCAAAAAATGAAGTTACGGAACTGAATGCCCGTTCCAGCGTAATGGATTTAGTTTCAGGTTACGGTTTTGCCCGTCAGGGTTACCCGGTACGTGGTTTGTTTTCCATTCCATTTGTCGGCCTAAATTCAAATGGTATCCCGATGTATAATATCAATGGAAAAATAACCAGTACCGATATTGATTTTCAGACACGTGACAACATAGACTACCTAAAATATGAAGGTCCTACTGATCCTACCATAACAGGAAGTTTTGGTAATATTTTCACTTATAAAGCATTCAAACTGAATGTATTCATCACCTATTCATTTGGTAATGTAGTACGTTTGAATCCATGTTTCAGCTATCAATACAGTGACTTATCTTCTATGCCACGCGAATTCAAGAATCGCTGGACAGTGCCAGGTGATGAGAAACGCACGAATATCCCCGCTATTATCTCGAAACGCCAATATGAAGATAATAAAGATTTAATGTATGCATATAATGCCTACAATTATTCTACAGAACGAATTGCCAAGGGAGACTTTATCCGTATGAAGGAAATATCCTTGTCCTATGACTTCCCCCAATCATGGATTGCACCAGCAAAGATATCTAATTTATCTTTGAAACTTCAGGCTACCAATTTATTCCTGATTTATGCAGATAAAAAACTCAACGGACAGGACCCGGAATTCTTCAATACCGGTGGAGTAGCTTCCCCTGTACCTCGTCAGTTTACATTGACTCTTAGATTAGGATTTTAACCATTCAGATAATTATAAAAATGATGAAATACAGAAACGTCTTATATACAACACTCATTTCAGCTCTATGCTTGGGAACAACTTCCTGTAGTGACTTTTTAGATGAAATGCCGGATAACCGAACCGAATTGACTACTGAAGAAAGTATTACTAAAGTTCTGGTATCTGCATATCCTATGACTACCAACTGCCATATAGGAGAATTTTACAGTGACAATATCGATGAAAATAGCAGAGCATACAGCTACCTTTTCCGATTAAACGAACATTTGTACCGTTGGCAACAAACGACTGAAGAAAATCAGGACTCTCCTCATGCTTTATGGAATGACTGTTATAACTCGATTGCATCAGCCAACCAAGCCTTGGCAGCTATTGAGCAGATGGGAAATCCTCAATCATTATCAGCCCAAAAAGGCGAAGCTTTGATATGCCGTGCATACAATCATTTTGTATTAGCTACCACATTCTGCAAAGCGTATGGTACAAATGGGGACAAAGACTTGGGTATACCTTACATAAAAGAACCGGAAACATCTGTAAATCCACAATACTCACGCGGAACAGTTGCTGAAGTATACAAAAATATTGCAGCCGATTTAGAAGAAGGGCTACCTTTAATTGATGACAATATTTACTTACGGGTAAAATATCATTTTAATAAGAAGGCCGCTTATGCATTTGCAGCCCGCTTTTATCTATATTATACACAACCGGATTTTTCCAACTGTCAGAAAGTTATCAATTATGCCAATATAGTACTCGGTAATAATGCGTCCCAATATTTACGTGACTGGGCTGCATTAGGAGCTTTATCTCCCAACAAGAATATACAGCCGAACGCTTATGTTGATGCAGATAACCGTGCCAATCTAATGGTAATATCAGCAGCTTCATATTGGCCATTGGTTTCCGATCCGGGTTATGCCAACTGCGAAAGGTATTGCATGAACAATATTACTGCTTCGGAAAGTTGTAAATCCGAAGGTCCATGGGGAGATCAGTCAAGTTATCATCAGATCCCATTTTCACCCGGTGGCTCTATAAAGAACGGATTCCGCCGCTTAGTTATCTATCAGCAATTCACGTCGGGCAACAGTTGGATCGGCTACATGCTGTATCCTGCTTTTACCACCGACGAAGCATTGCTTTGCCGAGCTGAAGCCTACACGTTACTAAAACGTTATGACGAAGCTGCCGCTGATATAGATGCCTGGCAGAAAGCCTTTACAAAAAACACCCAAACTTTGACCAAGGAGACAATCAATGATTTTTATGCCCGACTAAAATATTACACACCGGAAGCTCCGACAGTAAAAAAGGAATTGCATCCGGATTTTGTAGTAGAAAAAGGAATGCAGGAGAATCTAATACATTGTATTCTACATGCAAGACGTCTGCTAACCTTAGAAGAGGGGCTTAGATGGCAAGATATAAAACGCTATGGCATTATAATCTACCGCCGCTATTATGAAGGTTATACCTTGGTGAATATCACCGACAAGATGGACACAAATGACCCCAGACGTGCAATTCAGCTACCGGCCAGTGTCATTACAGCAGGTATGCAACCAAATCCAAGAAATGACTAAATAACTTTAGGAGGAAAAAAATATGAAGAAATACATCATATATAGTTTAATCATGACATTGACCTGTGGACTGGGTGCTTGCAACAATGACGAAGACGTAGACAAAGCAAACAGCATTTTCTCCACAGAAGAAGTAGATCGTAGCCCATTCGACAAGTGGATATTAGGCAATTATACCCATCCATACAACATTGCATTAAAATATCGCATGGAAGATAACGAGAGCGACATGACACACGTATTAGCACCTGCCGAATACAAAAAGTCTGTGGTACTGGCCAAAATTATCAAACATGTGTGGCTGGAAGCATACGATGAAGCAACAGGCAATCCGAACTTCTTACGCCAATATATTCCTAAGACAATCCACTTTATCGGTTCCCCCGCCTATGAAGACAATGGAACTATGGTATTAGGAACAGCTGAAGGCGGCATGAAAATTACATTATACAATGTAAATGACATCAATCCCGACCAAATAGATATTAACCTGTTAAACGACTACTATTTCCAGACAATGCACCATGAGTTCGCACATATTCTGCATCAAACTAAAAACTACGATCCGGCCTTTGACCGTATTACGGAAAATGCCTACATCGGTAGCGACTGGTATATGGTGGGAGCCGACCGCAATGCATGGCAACAAGGATTTGTCACTCCTTATGCAATGAGTGAATCACGTGAAGATTTTGTGGAGAACATCGCAGTGTATGTCACAAATACCAAAGACTACTGGAATAACATGCTGCAAAATGCCGGTGAAAACGGCCGTGCACTCATAAAGCAGAAATTCGAAATAGTCTATAGTTATATGGAACAAACCTGGGGAATCAATCTGGACGAATTACGCGAGATTGTTCTACGACGCCAAGATGACATAGCAAACGGCTATGTAGACTTAAGTATTATTGAATAAAATATGAAAATTATGAAGAAATATCTATCCATATACACACTTCTGGCATTGGCCTGCATTGTTTTGCAATCTTGTCTTTTCTCCGAAGAAGAAATATTCGACGAATCATCTGCCAATAGAGCCACAGCCGATGTAATCAAATGCCAGGAGATTCTTAAAGATGTGCCGAACGGCTGGAAACTGGAATATTACATAGGAAGCAACTATTCTGCAGGTGCAATCACTTTACTAATGAAATTTGACGGGAAGCAAGTAGAAATGGCTTCGGAAACAGGTGCAGAAAGCTACAAACCGGGAACTATAATAACCTCCCTGTATCAAGTAAAATCGGAACAAAGCACAATGCTCACTTTCGATTCATACAACCCACTGATCCACATGTTTTCAGGTCCTTTAGGCCTGAACATGAACGTGGGAGGAGATTATGAGTTTATTATCATGAGCGCAACTCCCGACAAAGTAATTCTGCAAGGAAAAAAACACAAAAACATAATGGAGATGACGCCTATGCCCAAAGATATACCATGGCGTATTCAGATTGAAGATATCATTAACATTGAGAAAGATGCTTTTCTAAATACATACCGCATGGAGAAAGGCGGACAAGTACTGAATTACTTTATACGCAACAATGGCACAATGGCTACATTCTCCGCTTACAGCGCCGATTATAGTAGTGCAAGAAGTTTACCCTATATCTACACAGAAAAAGGATTAAAGTTACAATCCCCGTACAATGTCAACGGACTTGAAGTCCAAAACTTCAAATGGGATAGAAAGTCCAGACTATTTGTTTGTACCGACGCAGGAGCAACTGACATCGTACTTAAAGAATATTATCCCGAAAACTATCTACAATATGAAGACTATATCGGTACCTACACTGCAACGATTGACGATTATGACGAAGGGCCAACTTCGCAATCTGTAACCATCTCTCCTAAAGTCAGAGGAGAAAGTTATACACTGAAAAGTATTGGCGGATTCAACTTCACCCTCCAGTATGACAAAGCCAGCGGAAAACTAGTTTTAGATTCACAAAGTATAAGTTCGACTTCTTCATCGTCTTATTACTTTGCGTGCGCGGCAGGTGTGGAAGGCTATGCCCACACAGAATTAAGTCTGCCATCACGCCTACGCAACGGATTGATAAATGTGACGACAAACAGCAACCCTTTCACTTTTTACTTTGCGGATAAAGCAAGCCAGGAAAATACATCATTGATAATCTGGGCTTATTCATCTGATGAATATTCAACCTCCGGACTAATGGGTTACTGGAGCTGGTATAACTCAATCTTAATGGTAAAAGAAAACGAAAGTAATTAATACGATTATGAGAAAGCTTTTTAATATATTCTTATTTGTACTTTGCATCGTAGCAATAGCGGGATGCAATGATACGGAAAACAGCGAATCCAAGTTAGAAATCAAAGCTGTAAATACTAATTTCCAAGCTACCGGCGGAAAAGGATACATACAACTTCAGTCAACAGGAAATATAACAGCAGATGTTGACGTCGATTGGTGTGTGCTGAAAGAAGTAAATCCTAATGAAGTGGTATTCGAAGTAAAAGAAAATACCGGGTACTCCGGTAGAAATGCTTTATTGACAATCAGTAACGGAGTAGAGACAGAAGCATTCAACATCAATCAATCCGGAGCTGTTTTCATCTTCGGCAAAGACGAATGGATGCTCCGTACCGACAATAAAGCAGCTACTCTGCCAATAAAACTACAAAGTTCTTTCGATTATACAATAGACATACCCGCAGAAGCTCAAGAATGGTTGTCATTTGAACAGAATGCGAAGGGAATAAATTTCAAGGTAAAAGAAAATACCTCCGGAAAAATGAGAGGAGCTATTGTCAATGTGGCAGCAAAAGACAGATCGGCTTCTTATCAGGTAATACAATATGATGTTGACGAACTTACCGGAACATGGCAAGGCATGTTTTCAGACGGGCAAATGAATTACGGTTTGAAAGATGTCACCATTGAGAAACAGGAAGACGGAACATACCTGCTTTCAAACATTCTAACCGGATTGCCTTACAAACTGAAAGCAAAAGCCATAGACAATTGCCTGGCTTTTGGGGCCGGTCAAAACCTAGGAGTCTTCGAGGACAATTTATATCTCTCATTCGAAATTCTTAGCTCTGACCTATATTATGTAAAAGATCCTTCTGTAACAATCTCATTAGGCCCCGTAATGTTAACAGACGGAACATTCGTTTTCGCTTTTTCCGGAATAAAAGAAAGTGATCCTTTCGGTTTTGTTTTCCGGGTATATGAAGATGCAAAACTACAGAAAGTTATAGACAATCTGTCCATTTTTATTAATTGTATTCTATTTAAAGAAGACATAATCCAATAACATATGAAAAAGATACTATTAACTAGCTTTATCGTGGCATTAGGATTACTTGGTGCAAGCTGTAAAGATGACAACAGCACCGCAAGCGGAGGAGGAGAAATACTTCCGGACCAACAGGTAAGCTGTGAGATATTTATGCCAACTGATGGCGCAACCGTTATTATGTCAGACAAACTGATTATCAGAGGAGAAGGGACTACAAACTATGGTAAAATCATTTCTGCAGAACTGAAAGTCGGGGAAGAGATTATCACTGACATCACTTCAGTTCCATTCTATTATGAGTATACCTTCTCCAAAGATGCCGAACCGGGAGAACTGAAAATTGAGTTAGCAGTTAAAGGAGATCACGAAGGTAGTGCCTTGGCAACTATTACAGTGACAACAGAACAAGGAAACAGGCCTGCTCCCCCTCAATATGGAGAAGTGCTAACCGATACCCGTGATGGAAATACATACAAAACCGTACAACTTGCAGACCAGTTATGGATGGCAGAAAATTTACGCTATCTACCAGAGCAACAGTTTGATGTGTCCTCAACCGAACCAAGATATTACGTAATGTTTGATAATGATGCAAAAACAGAACTTGGAAAAGGTTTCCTGAATGCATATGGAGCCTATTACAACCTACCTGCTGCTCTACAAAACGAAACGGCTTTAGGTCCCGATGAAACACGTATAATAAAAGGAGTTTGTCCTGATGGATGGCATATTCCTTCTCAAAAAGAATGGCAAAAATTATCTCAATATGTATTAGATTCCGGAATGGCAGCAATTATGAATGATGGTCAAGTAGATGAAACAGCCCTAGCAAAGGCTCTAGCTTCAACAACGATGTGGATGATGCCGGAATACACAGAAATAGAACCACAGCCAACCTGGGTTGGAGTTGAGATGGAAAAGAATAATGCAACCTTATTCAATGGTCTGCCTATAGGTTTCCGTGCTTGTGCAGGCGACGAAGATTGGATGCATTCAGCCTACAGTGCGGGTTGGTGGAGTTCGACAGCGGGAGTACAAATGGGACCAGAATTTGGTATTACCGTACGTATGTGGTCAGACCTCCACACATTTGTAACCAATGCAGAATTTAATCCGGGAGTAGGACTCCCCGTTCGTTGTATCAAAGATTAACCATATATTATTACTCACTAAATAAAAATACAATTATGAAGAAGTTAGGATTCCTTTTATTTTTAGTCTTAGGACTAACGGCTTGCGGTGATGACAACAATGATCCCGCTCCAGAACAACATGTAACATGTGCCATATCTTCTCCTACTGAAGGAGCAACGATAGACATAGCTGAAAAGATGACAATCAAAGGAGAAGCAACTGTTGACATTGGTCAAATATCGAATGTTACTCTTAAAATCGGAGACAAACAAATTTCAGAAGTAACTTCTGTTCCATTTAGTTATGAATACACATTCGAAGCCAGTCAAGCCGTAGGAGCACTAAAAATTGAACTGACCGTCAAAGGCGATCAAGGTGCCATGGCGACAAGTGAAGTAAATGTCACACTAAAAAAGACCGAACCAACCCCAGAACCGGAAGAAGGAAAAATGATTGACCCACGAGACAATCATGAATACAAAATTGTTACGATTGGTGAACAAATATGGATGGCAGAGAACTTGGCCTATTTACCATCAGTTAGCAAACCGGAAGCTGCCGCTACTAGTGATGGAGATCCACTCTATTTTGTTTTCAACTATGATGGCGAAGATGTAAATGCAGCTAAAGCCACGAAAGAATATAAAACATACGGAGTCTTGTATAATTGGTATGCCGCTATGAACCAAAAGAATGCAACAGGTGGAGATGCAGAAGCCATACCAAGTGGTATCCAAGGAATCTGTCCTAGCGGATGGCACCTGCCAAGTAAAGCAGAATGGAAAAAGCTAGAAAGTTTTGTTGCTAGTGAATTAGCACCAGTTGAAGGTAACGTATGGACAGATGAGGATGGAAATAAGTACTCTGATAAAGATTGTAAAAACGTCTGGTCAGCATTAACAGGAAAACTTGATACTGACGGTTGGGGAGAATCTGGCATGATAGATGAAAATCCTGACCTTGCTAATGGCCCGCGTGATACCTATGGCTTTAATGTTATACCTGCTGGACAATGCTATCATAGTGGAGGTTTTGAAACACCTAAGTCAAAGAGTAGAACAGATTTTTGGAGTACAGACCAAGCTACTTATGGAGCAGGAACTGTATATTTCAGTAATATGAGCTATGGATTAGGTTATTCTTCTGATAAAGGAGGAATACAAGAAAAACGCGGTCTTTCGGTACGTTGCGTAAAAAATTAGTTATAAACAAGTATTCATCAATTAGTTCATTACAGAATTAATAAATTCTCTCTTAAAGATAAGGGAAGCGTGTCAAGAGATATACTTCCCTTTTTATGTGCCTCTCTACACAGGAAATAGTGAAAATGCAATATGTAATTATGACTATTCTAATTTTATTCTCTCTCTCTTTATAAACCCGACCAGCCTCCTTTTCCGAATTGATTCAGAAAAGGAGGCTTTCTGTTTCAAAATCTATGAAATATCAAGTAACACAAAAAGTTTTGTCCTCATTCAGAACTATCAAGTCCAAAAATTTGTTTACTTTGTAGATTGAACTACTAATAAATTCCATATAATATGGCAAAAAAGAAAGAAAAGAAAGAGAAAAAGGCCGGCAAAAGAATGAGTAAGAAAGAGCTGGCAGCATTATTAATAGACTTTTTCCATGCCAAATCCAGCGAGACCTTGAGTATGAAATATATATTTTCGGAACTGCGTCTCACTACCCATCCGCAGAAAATGTTATGCGTCGATATATTACATGACCTTTTAGCTGACGATTATATTTCTGAAATAGAAAAAGGAAAATTCCGTCTCACCAATCACGGAACAGAGATGGTAGGCACTTTCCAACGGAAAAGCAATGGCAAGAATTCCTTTATTCCTGAAGGAGGAGGCGAGCCGATATTTGTAGCCGAACGCAATTCGGCACATGCCATGAACAATGACAAAGTAAAGATCACCTTCTATGCCAAACGGAAGAACAGAGAAGCCGAAGGAGAAGTGATAGAAATACTGGAACGCGCCAACGATACATTCGTCGGCACACTGGAAGTAGCTAAGTCATACGCATTTCTGGTGACAGAGAACCGTACATTAGCCAATGACATTTTCATCCCGAAAGATAAGCTGAAAGGCGGAAAGACCGGAGATAAAGCCATTGTGAAAGTAACCGAATGGCCGGACAAGGCTAAGAATCCTATCGGACAAATAATAGATATATTAGGTCAGGCTGGTGACAATACCACAGAGATGCACGCTATTCTTGCGGAATTCGGTCTGCCGTATGTATATCCGAAAGCAGTAGAAACAGCAGCAGACAAGATTCCTGCCGAGATTTCAGCAGAAGAGATTGCCAAACGCGAAGATTTCCGTAAGGTAACAACTTTCACCATCGACCCGAAAGATGCCAAAGACTTTGACGACGCACTTTCCATCCGCAAACTGAAAGACGGATTATGGGAAGTGGGTGTACACATTGCCGACGTGACACATTACGTAAAAGAAGGCAGCATCATCGACAAGGAAGCAGAAAAGCGGGCAACTTCCGTTTATCTGGTAGACCGTACCATCCCGATGCTTCCCGAACGGCTGTGTAACTTCATTTGTTCACTCCGCCCGAACGAAGAAAAACTAGCTTTCTCCGTTATCTTTGATATTACGGAAAAAGGAGAAGTCAGAGACTCACGCATCGTACATACGGTTATCAACTCCGACCGTCGCTTCACCTACGAAGAGGCACAACAAATCATAGAAACAAAAGAAGGAGACTTCAAAGAAGAAGTACTCACATTAGATACGATTGCCAAAGCACTGCGCGAAAAACGCTTCTCTGCAGGAGCCATCAACTTCGACCGCTACGAAGTAAAGTTCGAGATTGACGAAAAAGGAAAACCAATCAGCGTTTACTTCAAGGAGTCAAAAGATGCCAATAAACTGGTGGAAGAATTCATGTTGCTCGCTAACAAGACCGTAGCAGAAAAGATAGGATGTGTGCCGAAGAACAAGAAAGCCAAAGTGCTTCCTTACCGTATCCACGACCTACCCGATCCGGAGAAGTTGGAGAACTTGTCACAGTTCATCGCACGCTTCGGCTACAAAGTGCGTACAAGCGGAACGAAGACGGATATTTCAAAATCCATCAACCACTTGCTGGACGACATACACGGAAAGAAAGAAGAGAACCTGATAGAAACCGTATCCATCCGCGCCATGCAGAAAGCACGTTACTCAACCCATAACATCGGTCACTACGGACTAGCTTTCGAATATTACACTCACTTTACTTCTCCCATCCGCCGTTTCCCGGACATGATGGTACACCGTTTGGTGACGAAGTATATGGACGGAGGACGTAGTGTATCCGAAGCCAAGTACGAAGACCTCTGCGACCACAGCTCGAACATGGAACAAATTGCAGCCAATGCCGAACGTGCTTCCATCAAATATAAACAGGTGGAATTTATGAGCGAACGTCTGGGGCAGATTTACGACGGTGTAATCTCCGGCGTAACCGAGTGGGGACTTTATGTAGAACTGAACGAAAACAAATGTGAAGGTCTGGTCCCTGTTCGTGATCTGGATGATGACTACTACGAATTCGACGAGAAGAACTATTGTCTTCGCGGACGCCGCAAAAACAAAATATACAGTTTGGGAGACGCTATTACTGTTCGGGTAGCTCGTGCCAATCTGGAAAAGAAACAATTGGATTTTGAATTAATAGAAAAGTAAAAGTTTGAATATTCAAACAAACAGAAAAGCTCATTCAACCCCTGATAACATTAGTACAGAAATACGATTGATTAGATAAATCTGTGAAAGTAACGAGAAAAAAGTTCGCATAGATTTGTGTAATCAGTCGTAAGTCTGTACTTTAGCGTATCATTTTGATTATTCTTACTATTATAACATTCATATATCCATGAAGACTGTCATTATCGAAGACAAACAACGAATCGAGTCCATTATTCTGCATTGCGATGCCTGTTTTGTGGGCATTACAGATTTAGAAGGTAATCCCTATGTAGTTCCCATGAACTTCGGTTATGAAAATGGTATCATATATCTGCATTCAGGTCCCGAAGGCAGCAAGTTAGAGATGTTGGAACATAATAATAATGTATGCATCACTTTCAGCCTTGGACATAAACTTGTCTACCAACACGAAAAGGTAGCCTGCAGTTACAGTATGCGTTCCGAAAGCGCGATGTGTCGGGGGCAAGTAGAATTCATCGAAGAGATAGACGATAAACGTCGTGCACTGGATATTATCATGCGTCATTATACAGACAACGCATTCAGCTATTCCGATCCTGCCGTACGTAACGTAAAAGTGTGGAAAGTAGCTGTCCGGCAGATGACAGGAAAAGTCTTCGGTCTGCGAGCCAACGAAAAGCCATAAAACAGTTTCCGGCTTTCGGCTAATGAATTTAACTTCATGTGCCACACCCGTTTAAGAAACGAATTCAGCATTCAAGAAGCATGACGGAGTATCTCCAAGCAAATTTCTCTAAACAAAAGTTTAGAACACTTTTACCCTCACACCCTCATCCTCTGCTTGTATCTCTTTATCCATCGGCATTACAGGTGTGAGGGTAAAGGTGATAGTAAGTGAGGGTAGGCAGTTACCCTCACCCTGTTTCATTCTAAATGTTGTCCTACTTCCTTGTATTACGTAGGAAGTGCAACCGATATATATCTATTATCCCTTCATTATCCATCCGTTAAACCACCGATATAGTTAATTCACCACAGCCGTGGGGAGATCTTCCCACAGCTGTGGTAACTTCTCTTCACGACCGTGAAGAGAAGTCGTCACGGCCGTGGGAAGCTAACTATATCGGTAGTCTGATGCAAGAAGAGCGGTAACTTAATACAATAATAAAGGGGAGATAAGGTATTCTTCCCTGCTTCATAATATCCATTCTCCCTATACACCAGTACCAAGACAGCCGTTTATAACATGATTATTAGGAAGATTTACTGAATATTCCTTCTAATTTCACACCCCTATTCTGTTGGGATTTTCTAAAGAAACTTTATCTTTGTAATGTCAACAATTAAAAGAATATGGTTCGTTTTAATCTTGTTATCACCTTACTACTAATGATAAATATGGCTGTCAAAGCCGAACTGACCAACCGGATGTTCGATGTCAGGCATGTAGGCTATGCAGAAGGCCTTAGTAGTCAACGTGTTTTTTCGATTGTCGAGGATGGAGACGGTGCTATGTGGATTGCTACAAAAACCGGAATAGACAGATACAACGGTCATACGGTAAAGAACTATGATTTGCCGGGCAGTTTCTATTATGGCGATCTTGCCGGACGCAGGCTTTACTTATTGTACGACGCACAACAAGGACTGTTTGCCTACGACCACACCGGACGAATCTACCGATATTCCACCATCCTGGATCATTTTGAACAAGTCCTCCACCTGGGACAATTGATTCAGGAAGAAGTCATCTTGAACAAACTCTGTTTGGATAGTGACGGAACCTGGTGGATGGGGGCGGATAAAGGACTATACAAGCAAGAAGCGGACCATCGTATAGTTGCCGTACTGAAAGGACAATATGTCAACGACATCGCATTTGCCGGCGAGTCGCTTTTTGTGGGTACTTCTAACGGAGTCTGGCAACTGTCACACGCCTTGCCGGATAGGAAACGCCAACTGCTTGAGGGGTGGAATGTACAAACATTGTTCTGCGACAAACCGAAAAAAGAACTCTGGATAGGCACATTTGGCAGCGGTTTGTCTGTGATGAACCTCAACACTTCCAAAGTGCTTGCGCTGGAGGGACAAGGGAGCACGTTCCTTCATCCGATACGGGCAATTACAGACTATGATGTACATACCATACTCATAGGCGTAGACGGTGGCGGTGTGTATGCGATAGACAAGGACACTAAGAAAGCCCGTTTACTGATGAATACCAAAGATGACACAGATACTTACCTGCGCGGAAACGGCATATATGCCGTAACCAGAGACGACCAGGGCAACATCTGGATAGGTAGTTATACGGGAGGTGTATCCGTGGCTATCCTGCTGAAACATCCCATTTCGATATTAGCACACGAAAAGGGAAATACCCATTCTCTCATCAGCAACAACGTGAATGATATCGAAGAAAATCCGGATGGCAACCAATGGTTCGCTACTGATGATGGAATCAGCATCCGAAACACCCTGTCAGGCACTTGGAAACACGTGCTGAAAGAAATCGTAACCATTTCTCTTTGCACATCCGGAAATGGGAACGTATGGGTAGGAACGTACGGAGACGGAGTGTATCTACTGGATAACAACGGACGCGTGTTACGCCATCTCACCAAGCAACAAGGGCAATTGACCACCAATTATATTTTCTCCGTCAGACAAGACATGGAGGGAGACTTATGGATAGGAGGTCTGGACGGATGCCTGATCATGTTTGAAAAAGAAAAAGGCAGCAGACGGTCTTTCGACGTGAATTGGGTACAATCCATTGAACCTATCGACCGAAACCGGGTAGCGGTGGCTACCGTCAATGGTTTCTTCCTGGTGGACAAACATACAGGGAATATACAGCACTATGCCAATTCCCAGGAATTTCACAATCAGAATGTCAGTGCTTATATCATCTCTATGCTGTTCAATGACGACGGAACCGTGTGGCTGGGAACCGAAGGGGGAGGATTGAATCTATATGACATGAAAAACCGGACGGTAAAGACTTTCACTGTTCAAGAGGGATTGCCGTCCAACGATATATATAGTTTGCAGCGAGACGACAAGAAACGCTTGTGGGTCAGCACCGGAAAAGGAATTGCCTTGATAGACAGCCTGCGCGTGTCGAACCTCAACTATGCGGGCAATATAGACAAGGAATATAACAAATCCTCATTTGCCCGGTTGATGAACGGCGAGTTCGTGTATGGCAGCACGGATGGCGCTGTCTTTATCATGCCACTCGACATTTCAACCGTAGACTACTGGACGCTCCTGCGTTTCACAGGGCTGACAGTTGATTATCAAAACGTCCAGGAAGAAGAATCGTTGAAACCTGCCATCCATGATATGCTTGCCGACCGTGCGGTACGGCTCGGCTATAAATACAACTCGTTTACCGTCTCTTTTGAATCTATCAACTATCGTTTCCAGCGCGATATTGTCTATCAGCATATTTTAGAAGGGTATGACAATGACTGGAGCAAACCGTCTGCCGAGGGCAAGGCATCCTACACCAAGGTATCGCCGGGCACTTATCTTTTTAAGGTGCGCAGCCTGCGGCGCAGCGACGGAAAGACTATCTCCGAAAGCACCTTAGAAGTGAAAGTGAGCCAGCCATGGTGGAACTCGTGGTGGGCTTGGACTATTTACCTATTTATAATAGGCTTCGTTTTCTATTTCATCCTGCGCTATAAGAGCAACCAGCTCCAAAAGAAATACGACGAAGACAAAATACGTTTCTTTATCGACACGGCACACGACATTCGCACGCCGGTAACGCTTATCATGGCACCGCTGGAGGATTTGAACCGGGAACAGGATCTCTCGGACAAAGCCCGTTATTACCTGAATCTGGCCCATGAAAGTACCCGGAAACTCCATTCGCTCATTACACAATTGCTCGAATTTGAAAAGGTAGACGCCCACAAGCCATCCTCTTCATCGGTTCCGCTTTGTCTGAATGAAGTTTTGCTGAAAGAAGCCTCCGTCTTCCGGTCTTTTTGCGAGAAGAAGCAGTTGACACTGAATCTGACCCAACCCGACGAATCCGTTTTCGTTTCGGCAGACAAACACCTGATAGAGATGTTACTCGACAATCTTCTTTCCAATGCCTGCAAATACACCATGCCCCAGGGAGAAATCAGTCTGGATTTGAAAGCTACGAAACGCAAAGCCATCCTTTCGTTGAAAGATAACGGAATAGGCATACCGAAGAAAGCGAAAAAGCACATCTTCTCCGATATTTACAGAGCCGAAAATGCCCGGCAGTCACAGGAAGAAGGAACCGGATTCGGACTGTTGCAGGTGCAGCGCATTGTAAAGATGCTGCATGGAAAAATCACTTTCTGTTCCGAGGAGGGCAAGGGAACTACTTTCATCGTAACATTGCCGCGAACCACCACCGTAGCCGAACCCGTGTCGCACGAATCATCCCTCGAACACCTTGCCGGCACATCGGATAATAACAGCCACGAAACGGATAAAATAAAAGATCCGGACGACCGGAATACATTGCTCATTGTAGAAGACCACGAAACTCTCCGTCACTACCTCCGCCAGACCTTTGAACACCTCTATCGGGTGATTGATGTTGCCGACGGACACGAAGCTATCGCCTGTCTCGCCAATGAATATCCGGATATCATCCTCTCCGACGTCATGATGCCCGGCATACGGGGTGACGAGCTTTGCAGAATGGTCAAGGAAAATCCTGACACATCAGGTATTCCGGTCGTTCTGCTGACGGCAAAGGCTAACCACGAAGCAATAGTGGAAGGATTGAAGAAAGGCGCGGATGATTATATCCCCAAACCATTCAGTACAGAGATACTGAAATTGAAAGTACAAGGATTGATTGACAATCGAAACAGGCAACGGCAGTTTTTCATGCGGCAAGCCATCGCTCAAGTAGAGGCGGGCGGCAAACGTGACGACAATGAAAGCAATGAAAACAATGAAAGTATCGACAACAAAAACGTAACGACAGCAAGCGAAACAATGGCCGAGGGCGACCGCCGGTTTATCATGCAAGCTACCCGGTTTGTTCTTGAACATTTGGATGAACCCGATTTCAACATCAATCTCTTGTGCCATGAAATGGCAATGAGCCGGACACTATTCTACAGTCGCCTTAAATCACTGACGGGAAAAGGGCCGCAAGAGTTTATCCGTATCATACGGCTACAAAAAGCTGCCGAACTGCTGAAAGAAGGTAAAAGCGTAACCGATGTCGCCGCCGAAACCGGATTTGTCAACACGAAGTATTTCAGTTCATTGTTCAAGAAACAATTCGGGATGCAGCCAAGTAAATATAGTGGGAAGTAGACAACCATTCATGTTCGGTTTTGAATTAGAATTAGCTCGTTTCCGGTACAGTAATGAACTGTTTCAGCCTATTCTGACAAGGGTATATTCTCACTGCAATGAGAAAAAGTTCTCATTATAATGAGTATTTCTTCTCATACCTATGAGTATTTTTTCTCATAGTGATAAGTACACTTGAGAATGTTTACGGAAGTTTTTTTGAATTATAATTGTATGAGTTTACCTCATTTCCGTACCGTTCTTAATTAAATGGGAATTTTGCAGTTAAATGAGAATTTATCGGTTAAATGAGAATTTATCGGTTAAATGAGAATTTATCGGTTAAATGAGAATTTAGCGTTTAAATGAGAATTTATCGGTTAGGCTGAAAGCCTTACAATTATATATTTATTGGGGTGCCCTGAAAGGGCTTAATTATATAGCGTAGGGCAACGCCCTACGAAAAAAACACACCAGCCACAAGCCCTGAAAGGGCGGAACCGTATACAATTATGCCCTTTCAGGGCGCAAATTCAGATTGTCGCTTTTACGTAGGGCGTTGCCCTACGCTATATAATTAAGCCCTTTCAGGGCACTCCGCAAAATTATCATTTACCTCATTCTTGTATAGCAACAATCTTCGAAAAAGAATGGGTAAGATAACGTCCGTTCGATAAAAATCAGCAGATTTGTCAGCAATCAAACCTAATATGTCAGCAATCTGACCATCGTTTCAGCCGGATATTAGCATCTTTGCACCAAGCTTTACAAGTATAAAGCACATATTACGTTTAACCTTTAAAATGCTAAAACGATGAAAAAAGTAGCACTATTCCTATTTTTATCCGTTTGCTTCGCGCAACAATCCTGTTCGTCGGATTCTGTTGGAACGGAACCGGAGGAAAATCCACAAGACATTCTTTTTAAAGACGATTTCAACTTTTTCGATGAAAAAGTATGGACGAAAGAAACTCATGAACCCGGTTGGACCAATCAAGAGCTACAGGCATACGATGCCGCTCATGTGTCCGTTGGAAAGGACGGGGATAAATCGGTTCTGATTCTTACCGCCGAACGCAAAGGGAATAAAATCTATTCCGGCAGGATCAATTCAAAAGGGAAAAAGAGTTTCAAGTATCGCAAGATAGAAGCAAGCATCAAGCTTCCCAAGACTAACGGCGGACTATGGCCTGCTTTCTGGATGATGGGAGATAACGACAAAGAATGGCCGGCATGCGGGGAGATTGATATTATGGAAATGGGAGAACAGAGCGGAATGGCTGCGGGCGATTCGGAAAAACAAGTGAACACCGCCATTCACTATGGCCCCAGCGCAGCGGCTCACGAACAGCAATACTACAAAGCCAATGTTGCCAACAGCCTGCAAGACGGCAATTATCACACCTACTCTCTGGATTGGGATGAAAACAGCCTGACAATATCCATCGACAACGTCAAGTTTCATACGTTCGACATTAGCTCGAACACATACTTCCACGACAACTTCTACATCCTGTTCAACCTCGCCGTGGGAGGTGCGTTTACAGGAATTACTAACATTAATAAACTGACGGGCCTGAAAGACGGTCAGAAAGTGAATATGTACATCGACTGGGTGAAAATATTATAGGAATCTTAAATATACATGCTATGAATATGGAAAAATGTAAGTATCTACTGTTTTGCGGAACACTCGCCCTTTGGATGGCGGGAAGTTTCCAGCAAGTGTATGCAGCAACGGAACCAAGTTCCCAGGCTATTCAACAACAAAGCAACAAGGTAACCGGAAAAGTGAGCGATGCCACAGGTCCCATCATTGGGGCTTCCGTAGTGGAGAAAGGAACTGCCAACGGAACGATTACCGATCTGGATGGAAATTTCAGTTTGAATGTAAAAGCGGGAGCTACGCTCGTTGTCAGCTACGTGGGTTATAAATCCGAAGAAGTAAAAGCGGGAAGAGGTCCTTTGAACATCACCTTGAAAGAGGATGCCAAAGCATTGGATGAAGTGGTAGTCACCGCCCTTGGCATCAAAAGAGAGCGCAAAGCGTTGGGCTACGGCATTGATGAAGTGAAAGGTGAAGCCTTGACCAAAGCGAAAGAGACGAATCTCATCAACTCCATGGCAGGACGTGTGCCAGGCTTGGTAGTCAGCCAGACCGCCGGTGGTCCTTCCGGTTCTACGCGCGTTATTCTGCGAGGCAGTACCGAAATGACCGGCAATAACCAACCTCTTTATGTAGTGGATGGTGTACCTTTGGACAACACTAATTTCGGCAGTGCCGGCACAAACGGAGGCTTCGACTTGGGCGACGGTATTTCGAGCATCAATGCCGATGACGTAGAAAACATGTCGGTATTGAAAGGCCCTGCGGCATCTGCACTTTATGGTAGCCGTGCCAGCCACGGTGTTATCTTGATTACAACCAAGCGAGCCAACAAGGATAAAGTCAGTGTGGAATATAACGGAACGCTGACTTTCGACACCCAACTTGCCAAATGGGATGAAGTGCAACAGATATACGGTATGGGAAGCAACGGTACTTATAGCTATGATGCCATATCCAACACAAACAAAAGTTGGGGCCCCAAAGCGGACGGTTCAAACATGTTGAAGTATTTCGACGGCGTAGAACGCCCTTTCCTCATTGTCCCCGACAATACGTCCAACTTCTTCCGTACAGGTATCACCGCCACCAACTCCGCCATCATAGGTGTGAACAGCGGAAAAACCGGAATTCGCTTTACCTATACGGATATGCGCAATAAAGACATTGTTCCCCAGACACACATGAGCCGTGACATTTTCAACCTGCGCGCCAATACGTCTGCAGGAAAGGTAGACTTGGATTTCAGCGTCAACTATACACGGGAAGACGTGAAGAACCGTCCGGCATTGGGCGACAGCAAGTCCAATATCGGTAAAAACCTGATGACCCTTGCCACCACCTACGACCAGGAATGGTTGCAAACCTATCAGACTGCCGACGGCGAATATTCCAACTGGAACGGCATGGATCCCTACAACGTGAATCCGTACTGGGATATCTATAAGAACTTCAATAAATCCAAGAAAGACTTGTTCCGCATGAACGGCAAGGCTGTATGGAACATCGACCCACATCTGAAACTTCAAGCAACATTGGGCGCCGAACTCAACTGGTTCACGTTCGATGATTACAAAGCGCCTACCACTCCCGGATTCGAAGCCGGAAGACTTCAAAACAGTGCTTTCCGCAACCGCATGTACAACTTTGAAGTGTTGGCTCTCTACAACAACCATTGGGGTGATTTCGATTTCAACGCTACGTTAGGCGGCAATGTATATAAGGTGAACAACCAGACCACCGTTACCACCGCTCAAGACATGAAGATACGCGATGTCCCTTCATTGACAAGCTTCAACGAGATCAGTGTAGTGCCCGGCAGTTACCGCAAGCAGATTAATTCGGTTTACGGAGCAGTGAACGTGGGATGGAAACACATGCTTTACCTCGATGCTACGTTACGTGGCGACCAATCGTCTACCCTTCCCACTGGCAACAACATGTATGTGTATCCTTCTTTCTCCGGTAGCTTTGTATTCTCCGAGCTGACAAAACTGGGCGACCTCCTGCCTTACGGAAAGTTACGTATGTCATGGGCCCAAGTAGGTAGCGATACCGATCCTTATCAATTGGGACTCGTCTATACGAAATCCAAATATGCTTATCCCGGATATACCATCGGATATATCGATAACGGAACCATCCCCAACAAAGACTTGAAACCAACCAAAACAAACTCCGTGGAAATGGGATTGGAATTGAAATTCCTGAAGAACCGTATCGGACTGGATTTCACCTACTATTCTCAAATCAGTAAAAACCAGATTATGGGAATGGCAAGTTCCTGGACAACCGGTTATAACTATCGCTTGATTAATGCCGGCAAGATAGAAAACAAAGGTATTGAGATTGCCCTTAGCACACGACCGATTCAAACACGCGATTTTTCCTGGGACATTAATCTGAACTTCTCCAAAAACAGCAACAAGGTAAAAGAACTGGATGGCGAATCGGATATGTTTGAACTGGAAAAAGCATCTTGGCTCGACGTTCAGGTAGCCGCTAAGGTAGGCGAGAACTTTGGTTCTATTGTAGGCCCGGACTTCCAACGGAACGAAAAGGGAGATATTCTGATTGACCCGCAAACCGGTCTGCCGCAATATGACAAGAGCAACCACGTATTGGGTAATGCCTCTTGGGACTGGACAGGTGGATTACTCACCAACTTTACCTACAAGAATCTTTCGCTGGTAGCGGTATTCGATGTGAAAGTAGGTGCCGACCTCTATTCGATGTCTGCCCGTGCTGCTTATGAATCGGGTAAAAGTCCGGAGACATTGGCAGGACGCGACGCCTGGTATCGCTCGGAAGAAGAAAGATTGGCAGCCGGCATTGCAAAAGGAGCCGATAACTGGAAGCCGACAGGCGGATTCGTTGCTCCGGGTGTCATCGACAACGGTGATGGAACGTATCGCCCCAACGACATCTACATCAATCCGGAAGACTACTGGATGAGCGTTTGCCGTAATGCACCTTCTATGTTTATTTACGACAACTCATACGTGAAATGCCGTGAGCTAACGTTGAGTTACAATGTACCCAAATCCTGGCTGAAGAATGTAATAAGCGGACTGACCGTTTCGTTCGTTGCCCGCAATCCGTTCATCGTATGGAAGAATATCCCGAATATCGACCCGGATTCCAACTACAACAATACCACCGGTATGGGACTTGAATACGGTTCGTTGCCTTCACGCAGAAGCTATGGTTTTAATGTAAATGTGAAATTCTAAAAAGATATATCATGAGACAATCTAAATACATCACAATCATCACGATGGCATGTGCCCTGTTTTTCGCTTCTTGCAGCGATGAATACATGGAAAACATGAATACCGACCCTTCCAAGGCCGCTACCATCGACCCGAATGCGCAGCTCACCACTGCCCAACTGCAAACGTACGGAGACCTTAGTATGATGGAAATCTACCGTAACTACCATTATGCATTCACCCAACAACTGATGGGATGTTGGAACACCACCAACTACGGCGGACGCCATACGCTAGACAATAATGAAATGAGCCGTATCTGGACATCGTTCTACACTCAATCCCTGAAGAATATCATTGATGCTCAATATCGCACAGCCGAAGATGCAGAGAAAGTGAACATCAACTCTGTGCTCCGCATTTATCGGGTTTATCTTATGTCTATCATCACCGACACTTACGGAGACGCTCCTTTCAGTGAAGCCGGCCTGGGATTCCTCGAAGGAAAGTTCAATCCGAAGTATGACAAACAGGAAGATATTTACAACGCTTTCTTTCTGGAGCTGGAAGATGCCGTCAATAAAATCGATCCGACCAAAGATAAAGTGACAGGTGACCTCATCTATGCCGGTGACGTAACTAAATGGCAACAACTGGCAAACTCGCTTCGCCTACGTTTTGCCATGCGAATCTCCAATGTCAATCCTACAAAGGCACAAACGGAATTTGAAAATGCTTTGGTTGCCAATGGGGGTGTGATAACGGACGCCTCAAGCGATGCGCTCATCAAATACATGACAATCGCATTTAGTTTCGGACAAGAAGCTTACTCTGATTATCGCGGAAATTCATTGTCACAGTTATTGTTCGGCAACGACCCCGCTAATAATCCAAGTTACCTCTGCTCCACTTTCTTTAATCAGCTACGCCAATCCGGTGACCCTCGTACATTCAAAATTTCCCGTTGTTATTATGACGGGCTGATGAGTGCCACCAGTCCCGACAATCGTGTCGACATCACCCAGGAGATGATTGAAAAAGGGATTGATTTCAGTCCGCGCAACCCGGGTGCCTACTCGTGGGAGCCATGGCCTACAGGATACGACAGCGATATTTGTAAGGAATTAGCCGTTAACAACCCTTCTGTTACAGCAACCATGGCTCGTGAAGTGGAACCCAAACTTGCCAATAATTTCCTAAAAAGCGACAATCCGGGCGTAGTGATGACCTCTGCAGAAGTGAAATTCCTGATGGCGGAAGCTACCGTGAAAAAATGGAATGTCGGCAGTGTGTCGGCAGAAGATCTTTACAAGCAAGGAGTGCGTGCAGCTATGGATTTCCTGACAGACAACTACGGTTGCACGGCTACTACTGATGCAGAGTTTGATGCATTCATTCAAGGTAGAGGGACGTTCGGACATACGGACAATCTGAAACTTGAAGCTATCAATACACAGGCCTGGATTCTTCACTTTACCAATCCTGCCGAATGTTGGGCAAACGTGCGTCGTTCCGGTTATCCGAAGTTGAAATCACCGGCAGAATATGGGTTCGGACAATACCTCACCGGTGGAACGGAAATTCCGGTACGTCTCTGCTATCCTGTATTGGAATCTTCCTATAATAAGAAAAGCTACAATGAAGCCATCGAGCGCATGGGAGGAACAGACAATTGGCACAGCCTTCTGTGGTGGGATACTGAAAACTAACTATTAAACAATCATCCATTATGAAAAAGATATATATTGCACTATTTGCCCTACTCGCTGTAGGCTCCACATTTACTGCATGCACCGAGGAAGAACCGTTCGCTACGGTGACGGAAAATGATGATCCGCATATCCTTGCCCCGGTATTCCCTGACAGAACGAACGGGCAATTGGCTACATTCGCCAACATCAGCCGGGATGCGAACTTATCCATCGCGCTGACCGTGACTCCGAAAGATTACACCACAGTAACCTGGTTCATTGATGGGCAGGAAGTAGAATCGGGTACCGACTCCGACAAAGAAATCAACCGTAGTCTGAAAGCCGGTACGTATAATTTGAAAATAGAAGTAGAAACTGTGAAAGGGAAGAAGACTTCCCGTGAAGGATTAGTGGTGGTCAACCCATTGGCTGATGACCCTCAATCTAAAGAAATAGCCTTTGAGAGAATTGTATCTCCCGGTAAGACTGCCCGTTTATATGGCAGTAATTTACAGAACGTAACAGCCATCCTCTTGGGAGGAAACACAATCACCGATCCTACTTATGTTGAATCGGAAGACGAGAACTATCTGGAATACATCGTTCCGACAGGCGTAAGCGAAGGCGATTACCGCATCGTTCTGCAAGATGCCGGCGGCAATGAATATGGAGCCGACATGGTGAAAGTGACCAATGCTTCCCTTGTCATTTCGGGGGCTAACCGGGCTACTGCCAACATGGACTGGACCATTTCCGGTATCAATCTTGAAAACATCGCTTCTCTAACTATCGGCGGACAGACGGTGTCTCAATTCAGCAATCAATCTTCTACGGAAGTTACGCTGACTTGTCCGGATTTGTCTGATGGAAGCTATACGCTGACAGGCAAAGCCCGTAGCGGAGAGGCTGTGCAGTTCTTGAACGACAATGCTACGACTACCGAACAGACTGTGACCGTATCTACCGAAATAACGCTTTGGTCAGGACACCATTACGTTTCGTGGGATAAGCCGGACGGTGATCCCAACAAAACTTTTGGTTTGATTCCAATGGATGTATTTGCCGGTATCACAGCCGGATCAACACTGAAAGTAGTCTACTCCATAGAACCTACTGCCGAATATCATCAGATGCGACTTGCTACTGGTAATTGGTCGTACTTCACAGACCCGATAAACTTCTCGGAAAACGGTGAATACGCACTGACACTGACCCAAGACATGCTGAATATGATTCAAGCTGAAAACGGATTCATCTGTGTAGGTCATGGCTATTATGTAGACCTGGTAACCGTGAAATAATGTTCCTAAGTAAGTTTAAAAATCATTCATACCATAAGTATCTGTCATTCTTCGGGTTAAAGCCCTCTGAATGACAGATTACATAAACGATGCTACTTAAAAACAAATCATAATGAAACTAAGAAATATTATATTAATGACCGCATCTATCGCAATGACTGCCTGTTCCAAACAGGCAGTTCCCACTGCCATTCCTGAAGACGCTAAAATAGAACAACAAGTGGAAGAGCTTCTATCAAAGATGGACCTCGATGCCAAGATTGGACAGATGACCGAGCTTGCCATTGATGTATTAGGAGAGACGATAAATGGTGAATTTCAATTGGACGAGGCAAAACTCCACAAAGCGATTGCTGAATACAAGGTAGGTTCGTTTCTAAATGCTCCCGGCCCGGTAGCACAAAGCCCTGAAAAGTGGAACGAGATTATCAGTCGAATACAAGAACTGTCGATGACGGAGATTGGTATTCCATGTATCTACGGACTGGATCAGAATCATGGTACTACCTATACATTGGGCGGAACGCTCTTTCCTCAAAATATCAATATGGGTGCTGCCTTCAATCCGGATTTGACCTACGAAGCAGCACGTGTAACGGCTTATGAAACAAGGGCTAGCAATTGTCCTTGGACATACTCCCCCACCGTCGATATGGCACGTGATCCCCGTTGGCCGCGTGTATGGGAGAATTATGGAGAAGACTGTTTAGTCAATGCCATTATGGGCAGCACTGCCGTCCGAGGCTTCCAAGGAGATGATCCTAACCATATTCCCGCCGACCGAATCGCCACCTCCGTGAAACATTACATGGGATACAGCATGCCACGTACCGGTAAAGACCGCACACCGGCTTATATATCGGTTTCCGAACTGCGTGAGAAATGTTTTGCACCGTTCAAGGCTTGTGTGGAAGCTGGTGCACTGACTATAATGGTCAACAGTGGTTCCATCAACGGAAAGCCTGTGCACGCCGACCGCGAACTCCTTACACAATGGCTGAAAGAAGACTTGGGATGGGACGGAATGTTAATCACCGACTGGGCGGACATCAACAATCTTTATACCCGCGAACATGTGGCGGCAAACAAAAAAGAAGCCATCGAAATGGCAATCAATGCAGGTATAGACATGGCTATGGAACCGTATGATCTCAATTATTGTACACTACTAAAAGAGTTAGTGCAAGAGAAGAAAATACCCATGAGCCGTATTGACGATGCCGTCCGCCGGGTGCTTAGACTTAAATTCCGTCTGGGTCTGTTCGATCATCCGAACACTTTATTGAAAGATTATCCTCTCTTCGGCAGCAAGGAGCATGCACTTATCGCACTTCATGCAGCCGAAGAATCGGAAGTATTGCTAAAAAATAAAGATAATATTCTTCCGCTTCCTCAAGGGAAAAAGCTACTGGTAACCGGTCCGAACGCCAACTCTATGCGTTGCTTGAACGGCGGTTGGAGCTATTCGTGGCAAGGACATCTGACCGACAGATTTGCCGACAAATATAACACCATTTACGAAGCAATCTGCAACAAATTCGGAGCCGATCATGTCCGTCTGGAACAGGGCGTAACCTACAAACCCGAAGGTGCTTACATGGAAGAAAATGAACCGGAGATTGAGAAAGCTGTGGCTGCCGCCCGCAACGTGGATATTATTATCGCCTGCATCGGTGAAAATTCATATTGCGAAACACCCGGTAATCTTTCCGAACTTGCCATCTCTGCCAACCAAAGCAAACTGGTAAAGACACTTGCCACGACAGGAAAACCGATCATCCTGATACTCAATGAGGGTCGTCCCCGCATTATCAACGAGTTGGAGCCATTGGCTGATGCTGTTATTGACATTCTATTACCCGGAAACTATGGTGGCGATGCATTAGCGAACATTCTGGCAGGAGACGTGAACCCCAGTGCCAAGATGCCTTACACATATCCGCGACACGAAGCAGCACTGACTACCTACGATTATCGGGTGAGTGAAGAGATGGACAAAATGGAAGGAGCTTACGACTACAATGCGGTAGTCTCCGTTCAATGGCCTTTCGGATACGGATTGAGCTACACCACTTTCGAATACAGCAACTTCCAAACGGACAAATCTTCGTTTACCGCAGGAGATGATTTGCACTTTTCCATAGATATAACCAATACCGGTAAATATACCGGAAAAGAAGTTGTCATGCTATTCAGCAGTGATCTTGTGGCTTCGCTTACTCCCGAAAACCGTCGGTTACGAGCCTTCAAAAAGGTGGAACTGCAACCGGGCGAAACCCAAACTGTCACTCTATCCATCAAAGGCAGCGACTTGGCTTTTGTCAATTCCGACGGGCAATGGGTACTGGAACAAGGAGATTTCCGTATGCAATGCGGAAATCAAACACTGAATATTATATGCAAGTAAACAGAATACACGAATTAATATCCTCCACTTAAAAAGCAGAAACGATATGGACAAGCGGACAAGTATATTCGTTTGAATGGGCAATAAAGAGACTGTTCCGTCATAGAACTAATTTCTGCATTTTAGAAGGTTTCCTCACAGTGCTACTTGGTGAAAATCATCGAGATACTCAAAAGTAAAAGTAATCAGCAAGTAGCCGATGATAAATTCAACCATGTAGATATCAAAGCTAAAAACGATAAGGATGAAATAATCATCATCGAGGTTCAGAACACTCGTGAACTTTACTATCTGGAACGTATTCTCTATGGAGTAGCAAAAGCCATCAGAGAACTGAAATAAAATGAAGGGGATATTTTTTATGTATGGTGGAAAGTTACAGAGATATGAAGTGGTAGAATTAGCCATGCACCGTGAAGATTTCACCCTCACCCCCAAGACTTGGGATTATGAGACAAGAATAATCAGTTTACCGTAGAAACGGGAGTTTCTTAGGCGTGATGGGTGAGAGTTTCTTCGCAGAATATTCGGCTGAAGGGAAGTTTTGAGGTTCAGTGACCTCCTTACATGTTATATCCCTACCGGATACAAAAGATATTCTACCAATCGTCCGTTCTGAATGAAGAAGCAGGCAAGCCACACTCACTAAAAAGAGAAGCCTCTACATAATTTCTATAAGCGTACCTTACTGCAACAGGTACGCTGACTTTCTCGCTATGAACTATAACGGACGAAGATTTTGAATCCACTACAGCTTTGCCCGGATAAAACTTCCGGTCACTGCCCGCAACTTCAAAACCATTCAATTCTTGTCCGACAGGTCCTACTCCATACGCCAAGGGTGTACTAAATTTCAAGATGGCTCTATTCTCCCGGACTGTCATCGAACGATATTCAGGTCCCGTATAGCAAGTATACTTATAACCGTAAGTTTTGGCCAATGCATAATAAGCCAAACGTTCTCCCACTTCTTTCTTTTTAGCCGGATGAATGCAGCCTTGTTCCCCAATATCAAGAGTCACCACCATGCCTGAATGAGGTATTTGGGAGGCACACTTTAGCTGTACCTCTCTTAAAGAAGCTCCTTCAATGCCTTCCGATGAACTATATGCAAAAGGAGCTATCTGTACATAGTAGAAAGGAAGTTCGGGTTTCTGAAATGTATTACGAATATCCTGTACAAAAGCAGGAAACAACCTGGCATATTCTTCAGGCTTATTACGATTTGCCTCTCCCTGATACCAAATCATACCTTTCACCGCCAGATTGCGAATGGGATAAATCATTGCATTATATAAAAGAGAAGGCATTTGATGAACAGGACGTTTGGCAACAGAAAGTATATCCAATGCCCGGAAACTTTCCCGGCTCATCCATGTTTCAATATTCGAACCATTCCAGGCAGAAATGACAATACCCACCGGGATTCCCAACACTTCTTGCAAATATTTACCAAAAAAATAGGCTGTAGCACTGCAATTGGCCACAGCACCTGAGTCATGACATTTCCACTGGCCTCCGCTATGTTCCAAAGGCACTGCACTGGAATGATTGCTTACTGTATATATTCGAAGCGGCACTTCTTTCTTAGCCCGGGTTATGTAATCATTCGCATAGGCAACAGGCTGTCCCGGAAATCCTTTCATCGGCATTCCCATATTAGACTGCCCCGAGCATAACCACACCTCCCCTATTAAAACATTTTCTAGGATTATTTTGTCACCATCATCGAACACTATATTATATGGTCCACCGGCAGAAGGAGTATAGACCGCCACTTGCCACTCCCCTTTTTCATTTACAACTGTTTTATATGTTTTCTGTCCCCATGAAGGAGTAATTTTAATGACTGTCCCTGAAGAGCCATGTCCCCACAATTTTATTGAGTCACATTGCTGCAATACCATATGACTGGCTATAATATCCGGCAATACAACTTTAGCCGATAGGGAAGTTATAGAAACTGCCATTAAAAACAATACTAAGAGTTTTCTCATCTATTTAATTAATTTATTCCGAAAAATAAAAAGAAGGAGGGCTACCAAAGTTAAAAAATGCGCCCTCCCCGTTATTATCATCTACCTATCTTATAACTGTAATTCCAAAATCGCAGCATGAAAGTCATCTATCACTTCCTCGCCAGGCTTATACCAAGTACAATATGTCACTTTCCGGGAAAGGTCAATACCTACAATTTTTGTCGCACTTCCCAATTCTTCCGTAGGCTTACGAACTGATGCTTGCTTTCCGGACAAATCCGTATAAAACACTTCAACGCCGATCTCTTGGTCACTATTACTTCCTCCCCACTCGATAGTCAATTCATTATCTCCTTTCGTAAGTTTCTTTACGATACGATTGTTAAGCGTCAGCTCATATTGAGCTCCATATACTTTCAACAACTGTTCATATCTGATAGAGCGGTGTTCTTTATCGTCATGAGTATAAAACGTAAATGTATAATCTCCTTCCGCTATAGAAGACCCATTTTCGCCAATCATTATATCCAATCCCTCTAAAGGGTCATGTGCCGGAATATCGAATACGGCCGACTCTTTACCGTGATTCCACAATACTTCCAGATGCTTGGCTCTGGGATCGGTCACCCAATAACGAATCTTTACCCTTTCTCTACCACTGAAGACATGAATAGAATCTACTCTTCCGATATAGACAGTCTCCCCATTTTTCAGATATATATCATGTACATCGTTCATATCCGAACAGGCTGCCAGCCAGATCATGCACATACAAGCAACAATAAAATATAATTGTTTCATACTGTTTTTTCTTTATTTAGTACTACCCCATAATGATATCTCGTTGATAAATGCACCATCCGTATCTCCCCAAGTGGTGTGTATCTGGAATTTCAGATAGCGCACTTTCGGCACATCCACAGGAAATTCCCATTCTTCTCCCGCAAGCATATGTTCCTTTTCCTCAGCATTCGGTTCTCCTCCTATTATCTGCCCGGATGGACGGAACGATTCACAATCCATCAATTTTATCCATCCTTCCCAGTTATCGGGATCTTTTGTTACTGCCGCATCATTCGTACCATACACGGTAAAGGTACGCAAATGATGCAATCTATACATATACTGCAAACGAGTCCACAATCTAAACCGCGACAGCTTACTTTCCACACCCATATCAAAAGAGAAGTAAGGCTTCATTCCTGTACCGGCAGAAATATAGAACAAATCCTTTTCTACATTATACACATTGTTCCACATCCCCGTCATTGACTTGCTACCGAAGTTGTTATGAGTAAAATACTTACCCAACGGGAATTCCATAAACTTCGACTTATCCATTTCTTCCTCAAAAAGAGGAGTCATTTCTTTATAGAGGGTATCGGTATGATTATCATAAATATCGCGAAAATAAAAAGCAAAATCCGCTGGTTTCGCATCCAATCCGCGAATAGCCTTATCTGCCACCGCTTCCGATGAATAGATAGTCTCGACGTGTTTCCAAGTTCCATCACTTTCCTTCATCATTGCCCCCAAAACGACATTCTCTTTTAATGGATTTTCCCAATGTAATTTTACGCCTCCGAATGCATCAAAAAGTTGCAATGTGTGAAAAACATCATAAATCGGAGAGTCTTCAGGCTCCACCTCTACTACACAAGGAGCCGACTCATTATAGCTCTTATCTATTGAATAAAGTTCAACCTGATACTTGCGTCCCTTTCCGAAACCTTTTAATTCGATTTTGTTCGAATAAGCCGAACTGGACATCTCTCGCTTCACTCCATTTTGCAACACATACCGTGCCGTAACACACAACAAATCATCTTCTTCCGGCAAAGTGTAAGTCAAAACAACCCGCCCTTTCATATTTTGCACCTGCACATTTGATACTTGTTTCGGGGCCACGCTATCCACCGGATATTGGCCGATATATTCCTCCTTACAACCACTAAACACAGTGAGAAGAAGCAATACAAATAATGCATTATATACTGTTTTCATATTTTGCCATATTAATTAGTCCCAATACGGATTTTGTATTAGATTTGAATTTTTCATCAATTCTGCTTCACGGATAGGCCACAAATACTGCTTGGTAGTGAACTGTAAAGGCTGAACCGTAATCACATTATAATATTCCTGTTCTGTGCTCTGATGTACATTCCATCCTCTTTCTACTTGATTATAGTAGATATGAGCCAGTTTCCATCTCCTTACATCCCAGAAGCGCTTGCTTTCGAAAGATAATTCAATCATTCTCTCCTGACGGATAATGTCTCGCATACCTATCTTTGTAAGAGGCTTATCCGGATTCCTGGAGTAGTTGCTCCAACTCTCTTTCACTCCCTTCAAGCCGGCACGCTTACGTACCTCATCAATATAATAGTATACTTCATCATTCGGTTCATTCAACGACTCATTCAATGCCTCCGCATAAAGCAGATATAAATCGGCAAGCCGCATAAGCGGATAAGTAGTACGTGCATAAGTAGCTTTTCCGTTCGCATCAGTAGCCGCCTCGAAATGCACCATCTTCTTACAAAAGTATCCCGAACGGGAATAGGTAGTTTCTTTGGTCTTTCCGGACATTTGTCCTTTTTTTGCCGCTACAATCCACGGAGTCTCGGAAGCCGTCCCTTTTCCCACATCTTTTGTCCTACCATTGCCAAACCAGTAACCACGATCAAATCCCAAGTCTGCATAGAAACGAGGTTCACGATAAAGGTTTAAATAAGCAGTTCTCTCACCTTTTTTGATATAGTAAGTATGGTCGTCTCCAACAGTCACTACCTGATAACGATGCGGATGATCATAATTCACATCTTCCTCGATAGGTACTCCGTTCTGCGAATAAAACAACTCTGCCATGCGGAATGTCGGATACACCTCCGGTATGGGACCTGAAGTATGGCTCCAGTCCTTATCCTTAAAACAGGGAAGTATGCGTTGCTGCAACTGCGCGGATGTGTTTACCGGATTACCCCAAATCAATTCTTCATTCCATTTCTCGGTGGATGCACCGCGAATACTCATGCCTCGCCGCGTTTCCTCCGACAAATCATAGCGCGAATCATTAAACTCATATAATTGACTGATTCCTGCCTCTTTGCATATCTCTACAGCCTCCTTGCAGGCTACAGCAGCTACATTCCATTTATTAGGGTCTTCTTCCGAAAACAGCTTCATACCCCTGTTATCTGTCAGATCCTGAAAATCAGGATTTCCATTAAACAACGGACTGGCACCGGTCACTCTCGCTTCCGCCAATAAGGTAGCGGCAATCGGACGTGTAATACGTCCCATTTCATTTATCACATCGGTGATGCTCAAAGGAAGATCCGGAATCGCTTCCTCACAAAGCTGACAGATATAATCAACACAATCATCAAATGTATCCCTATATACCCTTACTTCTTCCGAAGAACTACCTATCGGCAAATTCTCTTTTACCAGAGGAATAGGACCATACATCCTGAGCAGATAAAAATGATAGAATGCTTTCAAGAACTTTACTTCCGCTATCCAACGTGCCCTGTCCTCATCGTTCAAGTCGGGCCCCACCTTACCGATATTCTCAAGAAAGATATTACAATCTCTCAAAGCGATATAAAGATTACGTGCGTCATTTCGTCCCTCCCAATAATTCATAATAGGATCGTTCGTGTTTTGCTCACCGAGTTTCATCCTGTCTCCCCAATAATGAAAGAGATTGAGATGATAATCATTCTGGTTCGTTCCATATTCGTCACTTCCCAATAGTGCCGGGTCATACATCGGATGCCCTATTTGTGGCATATATTGATAGATTGTGGCAAGAAAACGTTCCGCACTTACCCGGTCTTTAAACGCATGTTCCATAGTCGGTACATTATCCGGCACAATATCCAGATAATCAGCACATGCTGATAAGACCGCCATCGTCATTGATAATAATATAACTTGAATTTTTCTCATAATTGCATGTTTTTAGAAGGATAGTTGAATACCGAGGTTATATACTCTTTGCACCGGATATCTCATTCCATCACCGGCCATTTCCGGGTCCCAAAGTTTGAACTTGCTAAACGTCAGCAGATTAGTTCCGCTAGCATAGATTCTCAAATTGGTTATGTGAGCCCGTCTCGTATATTTATCAGGAACCTTATATCCCAGTTCCACCGACTTAAGGCGCAAAAAAGAACCATCTCTCATGAACCAAGTGCTGCGTTGAATATTGTTCTCCACTAATGTGCCGGACAATCTAGGCCATAATGCTTTTACATTACGGTTATCTTCCGACCAATGGTCATCTGCATACACTTTAAGCAGGGCATTCTTCGAAACAATGGAAGAATTGTCGTCCGTATCGACAAAAGGAGAAGTTTTCTTAGCGTCAATCCAGAAAGATTCGCGTCCTAATCCCTGAAAGAAGAACGAAAAGTCAAAACCTTTATAACCTGTACTCAAACCAAAACCATAGACAATCTCCGGGGTGGTAGGATAACCAATAGGCACCATATCCGCTTCTGTAATTTTATCATCACCATTAATGTCTTTATACTTAATATCACCACCCATATAAGTTCCGAAAGATTGCACCGGCGAACTTGCCACATCTTGCTCATCTACAAACAAACGCTCTGCCACATATCCCCATTGTTGAGAAATGGGTCTCCCCACTTTTGAACGCCAAGGAGTAGACGAATAATCAGGTTCCTCATATACTTTATACTTTGATTTAGAATAGGTAAAATTGGCACGCCCTGTAATCCAGAAGTCTTTAGTAAACGAATGATTCAAGTCTATAGACATATCAAAACCATGTCCTTCAGCCTTCCCGATATTTGCCTGCGGAGTTTGTTGCAGCCCCATCGTTGCAGGAATATCCGCCCTGCTCATCAATATGTTCGAACGTCTTTCTGTATAATAATCAGCCTGTATTTCCACTTTATCGAATAAACCCAGCTCGATACCTACATTCATCTTCTTCGATATTTCCCAACCGATAGATTCATTAGCATAACGCTTGATGCTGACTCCATTCACTGTATATCCGAAATCTTGTCCCCATATATATTTCCTACCGGAATCGTTCACATTCACATCCGACTGGTAGAAAAAACGGTCTTCATCTTTACCTATCTGGTCGTTACCAACAAGTCCATACGTAGCTTTCAGTTTCAATTTTGAAATCGCATGTTTCCACCCATCTGTTCTATTCAACCAAAATGGTTCATTGGTCAGAATCCAACCGAAACCGATAGAAGGGAAAAAGCCCCAACGATTATTTTTAGCAAAACGCTCCGAACCATTATATCCAAAGTTACCTTCCAAGAAATAACGACTATCATAATTATAAGTAAAACGACCGGATACCCCCATATTCCTGTGAGGCAACGAAAGAAGCAAACTTCCCGCATTTCCCGACAAATAATTGCGCATATTATAAACCAACAAACCACTCACGCCATGATTCCCAAACACACGATCATAATTAATAGCTGCTTCAAAATAAGTGGTAGCATTTACTTGTTTGCTTCCTTCCGTATAGCTCAGCCACTCAGACCCCTTATCGGGATTCAAGCAATTCAGCACATAAGTATCATTGATTTTATCATACATACTCACCGCATAATAGTAAGGTGTATATTCGCGGGTCTGTACAAAATAAGCATATCTGTTTGTACTGAATAAGGCACGCGCATTCAAGCCCTTGGTTATAAAATCCAATTTTTGCTTTACTTCAAACTGCGCCATCATTGTAGAGCGGGAATAATTTTTAAACCCTTTCACCATGTCTGCATACGGATTGATATACTGCCCTTGGTCTGTATTACCAAAAAGAATATGCTCTTTATAGGCATTTGCAGCATCCGGTGCATAATAAGCGGGAAATGCTACCGGATCACTACGCATTACTCTGGAATATAAATCATTACCACTCACAATCGGACCATTATAATCTTCAAAAGCACCATGCAAACGAACTACAGCCTCTGTAGTTTTTGTCAAGTTAATATTTATATTGGAACGAAGCAGATACTTTTTCAAATCAATGGCATTGTCACTGTTTTTTGTAGATCGGATAACTCCCTGGTCTTGCGTAAAAGAACCCGCAATGTAATATCTCGCCACTTTTCCCCCGCCACTCACATTAAAATTCGCCCGATGATTGACGGCAAAGTTCTTAAACATAATCTCGTTCCAATCGTTAGCCGGATAAATCAGAGGATTAGCCCCTCTTTGTGTCATCTCAATCTTCTCCATAGAATAAGGCACCGCCTGCATCGGATTACGCGTAAGAATAGCCTCATTATTTAGTTTCATATAGGTGATAGGATCTGCCAATTCTATCTTGGAAGTCGGTGCAGAAAGAGAAGACTCATAACGGAAAGAAATGCTGGCCTTTCCCTCTTTACCTTCTTTCGTCGTAACAAGTATAACGCCATTTGCTCCGCGCGCACCATATAAAGCAGTTGCTGCCGCATCCTTCATAATAGAAAAACTGGCAATATCGTCTACCTGCAGCCGTGCTAAATCCGAAGATGACATTTCTACCCCGTCAATCAGAATCAGCGGTCCTCTGGCATATGTGAACGAAGTAACTCCACGTACAAAGAAACTGGCATCGTCCGAACCGGGTTCACCACTACGTTGGTAAGCAATGAGTCCTGCCACCCTTCCGGCCAAAGCAGTAGTAAGATTGGAACTAGGGACTTTAAGCTCTGCGGGTTTTACAGTAGAAACCGATGCAATAACGCTTTCTTTTTTCTGCTTGGCAAATGCAACCACCGTTACCTCATCAAGCTCATCCGGTTTTGTACGCATAGTAATTATCAACTCAGTCCTTCCTTTAATCGCCACAGTCATGTCTTCCATTCCCAAATAAGAGACTTGTAGTGCGTCTGTGGGCAATACAGCTATGGTGAACGAACCGTCAAGGTCGGTCGCAACTCCACGGGTTCCCCCCGCTACAACAATATTTACCCCCGGCAAAGGTTCACCTTGTTCATCAACCACTTTTCCTTTCACCATAATAGACTTTTTCGTTTGAGCCTGTTTCTGTTGGCTCGATTCGTAATTATGCATTCCGTAATCTTCTGCAAATACGGGAATGCTAAAACTCATTCCAAAGAAACATGCCACAAACAGTTTCTTTAAAAATACGTAGGTTATACGACAACTGTGTATTTCAATCATAATATCGATAAATGTTAATTAATTATTGTAACTTCACAATGCAGAAAAAATCTGCTTTTCATAGATAATCATTCAACTGTTTCTCATAGGCTACACATTATAATTTAGGGTTTTACAAATTTTACTTTTACTGATTGTACATCTTTCGAATTAGGTCCTGTCATAAGAATAAATTCTCCGGATTCAATAACAGGCTCCATATCCTGACTAAGAAAAGACAAATCCTCCGCACGCAATTCGAATCCAACAGTACGGGTCTCTCCCTTTCTTAAGAATATTTTCTTAAATCCTTTCAACTCTTTCACCGGGCGAGTCACACTTGCAATGACATCACGAATATAAAGTTGAATCGTTTCCTCTCCGTCATATTGACCGGTATTAGTTACATCGACACTCACTTTGAGTATCTCATTGGTCGAGAACTCTTTTTGGCTAACCCGAGGAGCAGAATAGGAGAAAGTAGTATAACTTAACCCATATCCGAAAGGATACAATGGAGATACAGGAGAATCAATAAAACGATTCGTCCACTTTGTCAGTTTATCGGTTCCCGGACGACCGGACTGCCTGTAATTATAGAAAACGGGAATTTGCCCCACATTACGAGGGAAACTCATCGTGAGTTTGCCGGAGGGATTATATTTACCCAAGAGCACATCCGCAATTGCATTTCCGGTTTCCGTACCTAAGAACCAGCCTTCTACTATAGCGGGAACCTGCTCTGTCAACTTTGAAATTGTCAATGGACGTCCATTCATCAGAACTACCACTACAGGCTTTCCCGTATCCAACAGAGCTTGTACCAATTCTTCTTGTACCCCTGGGATAGATATATCCGCCCGACTTGCGTCTTCTCCGCTCATAGAGGCCCTCTCCCCGATAGCTGCAATGACCAGTTCCGATTGGTTAGCTGCTTCTACTGCTTCGGAAAAGAAAGAACAGTCTGTTCCGGTAACGTCACATCCTTTTGCATAATTGATTTTTATATGCGAAGGCAAGTTGTTTTTCAATCCTTCCAACAAGGTTACATAATCATTTACTTCTCCTTTCCCAGCCCAGTAATCTCTCAGATACTGCTTATTATCAGCCAATGGTCCGACCACAGCGATACTTTTTATATCTTTAGCCAGAGGCAGAAGATAATTCTCATTCTTCAACAGTACAATAGATTTTTGCGCCGCCTTACGTGCCTCAGCTATAAAGTCACAATTTCTAATAACCCTTTTTTCCCGCTTCACATCACAAAAACGGAAAGGGTCATCAAATAAACCCAACTTGAATTTCATGCGAAGAATCCTGCGTACCATTTCATCAATTTGCCCAACAGTCACTTTCCCTTCATTGATCAGAGCTAAAGCGTGCCTGTTATATTCCCCGTCTGCCATATCCATATCTACTCCTGCATTGATTGATAGTTCTACGGCTTGCTTGGAACCGTGAGCCATTCCATGTGGCACCAACTGCCATATAGCTCCCCAATCGCTCACTACAACCCCTTTAAACTTCCAACGATTCCGCAAGACCTCTGTCAATAACCATTTATTCGCAGTGCATGGTACACCTGCAATATCATTAAATGCCGGCATAAAAGTTGCTACCCCTGCCTCCACCGCCGCTTTGAACGGAGGCAGATAAATCTCTTCCAACGTGCGTTCACTAATATCTACAGTCCCATAATCTTTTCCCGCCTGCGGCAATCCATAAGCCGCAAAATGTTTGGCACATGCCAGCACCGACTCATTGCTACCCAAATTCCACTGATATCCACGAACCTTAGCTTCCGCTACCCGGGAAGTCAGCCAAGTATCCTCTCCTGCTCCTTCCAATACACGTCCCCAACGAGGATCTCTGGAAACATCAATCATTGGTGCAAAAGTCCAGTGTAGTCCTGCTGCAGCAGCCTCTTTAGCTGCAATTCTTGCAGACTTTTCCATTAATTCCAAATCCCAGCTACATGATTCGGCCAGAGGTATCGGAAATATCGTTTTATATCCATGAATCACGTCATACCCGAACAGCAAGGGAATCTTCAAACGAGATCTTGTTACCGCTATTTCCTGGTACTTTCTGATTTCTTCTACACCCGCTATATTCAATATCGACCCTATACGCCCGGCTTCCAATTGCTTGTAAAAGTCATCCTGTGCTTTCTGCGGCCCCGTTGCCACTCCATTCGCATTACTCTGATTGAGCTGACCGATCTTCTCAGCTAGTGTCATTTGCTGTAGCAACTTTTCTACCTTTTCTTCTATTTCAGGAGAAGCCTCCATAAACAAGCTCTGAGAATTACCTCTTTCAAAAGATAAAAAAGCAATCCATAAGATTAATAGTGTTTTCGTTTTCATAGTTGATAATATTTCTTATTCAAATTGGGGAACTAACAATACCGCATCGGCCGGCACAGTTCCTATGGCATTCTCACTGGAGATCTCTACATACCCTTGCTCAGAAGGTTCAAAATGACATTCATCCAGCAAATACCATTCTCCGGTGGTTTGGCCTTCTATCTTCAAAGCGTTAGGAGTCACTATAATGTGCCGTGTACCCCTACCATTTCCAATCCTGACAGTATACGTATCCGCTTGCTTCATCTTGGGAGAATAAATATAGACTTTATACAATCCTTCCTTCTTTATCGGAAGCTGATATCTCACTTTGGCTATATTCCTGCCATCCGACTCATGCGTACGGAATGTAAGTCCATATCCGGGTTTCTGTTTCGTTTTCCAGTCTCCGGTCATCTGAACATACGCTGCCTGGTCATCATCCACCAGTATATCTCCCGGTCGGCCGTCGGAATAAGGATTTTCGTCCAGCAACCGTTTAATGTCAGACACACAAACTTCTTGCACATCACATTTTTTATCTATGGCGAGACTTGCCGCTACTGCCGATGACTGTGCCAGTACCATAAAAACCGGTTCCATACGAATAGAGCCATAAGCTATATGAGAAGCGGAAAGACAAACCGGTACCAGAAGATTCCTGACTTCTTCCCGACGGGGAACTATGCAGCGATAGGAAATCGGATAAGGTTTGAAACCACCGACTTCGACATTTCCCTCATTCTTTACAAAGCCATTGATAACGTGTCTGTCACAATTATGCGAATCCATAGTATAAGCAGCCCAACCAATGCCATCGTCACATGTCTTCTTTCCGACACAATGCTGCTGAGTCATCACCACTTCTCCAAGCATTCTGCGCGCCTCACGAACATACAACTGATGTGACCAATGCCCATTGCCTACAAATTCATCTTTCGGATAACCCCATTCCCTCATTTCGCGCCTGATCTCCTTTGGAATCCTTCTATCATGCCCGACAAAATAAAGCAATCCCTTCGTATAATCCACATGTTCTTGCCAAATACTGTCTCTTTTTTCATAAGAGGCTTCCGGATATTCCCAATTAGCACCAATCATATCCGTAGAAAAAGCACCTTTATTATTGATATCAGTCTTATCGCCGGGCATCAAACTCCAGATAAAAACATCTTGTAACCCTTTCCAAGGCTCCACTTCTTTCAAGCGAACCAATAATTCATATTTCTTCGAATCATAGTTTTCCGGCCGGGTAATGGGTATTCTATTTCTCGGATTGTTGGTCAAAGTAATCCTGAAATTATAAGCTTGTATCTTCTTATCACCGCTGCCCGTAGGTTGAGGAACAGTATGATGTATTCCCCACAACAAACCGCTTGTCGGATCACCCTTAATCTTATAAGGATCAACTTTTCGATTAAATTGATGACCTTTATGTATTTGAACTCCGTTTAGAGTCTCACCATAAGTAGCATTAGACTCACGTCCGGTCATATATGACACACCCGCCCGTGCCATCAAATCTCCCTCATATGAACAGTCTATAAACACTTTAGCCCGAACACTCCTGTTTGTTGCCGGCTGCGGATTATATGTATTCTCCAGCATTATTTCATTTATCTCCCTTTCAGCCACTGTAGAAGATACGATACGATATTCATACCAAGTTTCTATCTCTGCCTTATTTATATAATCGACAAAAATAGATTCTGCTACTTTAGGTTCAAAAATCCACTGCTCAAGCTTACCATAGTGCGTTCCCAGTTTACGATAAAAATCCAAGGCCAATCCTTTTACCACATATTTATTGCCGATATCCGTATATCCCAATCCTCCGGAAGTCATCCCACCCAGATTACGGCGAGGTTCGATAAGAATGACACTCTTCCCCATATTCTTAGCCGTATATGCCGCAATGACACCCGCGGATGTACCACCATATATACATATATCTACTTCACGAACCGACTGGGCCTTTATGCCATCGAACACCCAAAAGAGTAAGGATATTAAAACCGTATACTTCATATATTTTTCTATTATATTAATTCATGCACCTCTTCATTATTCATCATTTCTTCTGATTGACCACGCAAACATAGTATTTCATGAGGTTATGCACTCATTCTAAAGTCTCAAACACTTTCTATTTTATCTCAACCTGGCTTTGCGATTGAACTATCACGTATTTATACACCACATAATCATTCATTGAAGGTAAAAAAACCTCAATTGTTCCTTTTTCATCCACTATTGTCTTTATCGCTTTACCGTGTCCCAACAGAGGTACACATTCTATTTCCGTTCCCGGAGCCAACCAAGTTTTTACATGATAAGATTGCAAAGGATGATACTCTCGAAAAAAAATAAAGTATCCTTGGTGCTCCCGTATAGATTGGAAGCCTGTCCATGACCTGCCGTCGGGCATATCACCTACCGGCAAAATGATTCCCTGATGAAAATCATGTTGAAAACCACGATATTTTTCTACCTGTTCACGCAACAGCAAAGCCTCTTGCGGCAGATTAGTTCCCTCCATCCAAGCCAATGGCTGCCCTGCCATAGTAATGGCAAAAAGATATTCAAATGAATAATTAGCCGGTCCGAAAGGATCATTGGCATACTTCTCCTCATTACGCCATTTATTTAAAAATTCAATTTGTAGCTTTTCAGCAGGTACATATTTGGAAAGCTGCCACAAGTTACGTAAAGTCCAATAAGGATAATAATTCTGCCAATCTGTATACCGATTTTCCAAGAATATATTTCCATACCGATTAAATGTATGGTATCCCCCACGGCGACCGGCCGTCGCATCCAAATTAAAAACCACTTGATTGTCGGTTTCAGCCAAAACGTAGTCAAACAACCTATGCAAATTCATTTCCGCTTCTTTAGTCGGGATAGACAGTCCGTCAATCTTAAATATACAGATGCCATATTCTTTATATAATCTGATAATAGCTTCCGCATCCTTTTTCCAATCTGCAAAATTATCTTGTATGCTGGGATTAAACCACAATGCTATGTCAATGCCCAGTTCTTTGCCTCTTTTTATGATAGGAGACAATCCGCGAGAATACTTGCTTTTATCCGGTGTCCAATAATCCGGATTACTCCATATATCCTTAAAAGAGCCTTTCGCTACTGCCGAATTAGGACTCTTCCCGGTTTGCCAGCCATCGTCAATCTGAAAATGAGTAATTCCCAGTTGAGCCGCCCGCTCTAATTCCCGCAAGCAAAATGCCTCGTTTACTTTCGAATCTTGACTGCGGTCTCCCCATGTATTCATCATTATCATTTCATCCCGTTGAGGAAGCAGCCGGCGTATTTGTTTCTGATAAGTACGTAACGCCACCAACTTGTCAACCGCTTCCGGACCATAAACCCCGATAACGCATCCATAAGCAGGAGTCCATTTGTCCGGAGTAATATCTTTCTCTGAAACCCCTAGGCCCGTAACAGTAAAGCTCCCAAACTCAGCCATAAAATCATATCCTTGATAGGCTAGCTGTACATTTGAGCAAGGAGCCTCTTTTAGAAAAAAGAAACCGTTCTTACTGATATTTTCACGAACTTGTAATAGATTTCCCCGATAATGATTTTTACGATAAGACAGGAAGTTTCTCTCCACCACTAAATTATTATTCCAGTCTGTCGCATCAAAGAATTCAATACAATCGACATTCCAGTGTTGCCCTTTGAAATTCAATTTATCAAGCGTAGATGCAGTTTGGTCAATTTGCATATCTTCAAGGAACTCAATATTCTTTCGATCGGCATTATTCAACTCCTCACTTTTCCCCAGAATGGACACATTCCCTTTTAAATAGGTGTTGCAGGCGATAGCCGGACAATCATTATATACTTTATAAACACGTTTAACTTGCAACTGCCGTAAAGCAAACTTTACTTCTATCTGCAAATATGCCGGGTGAATAGTTGTTTGCGCCACCCGTACTATATCTACAGAAGCTTTCTCCGCCTCCACAAGTTCTTTATTTAATTGAAAATCAGGAGTACGTGAAGTATTCCTCCAGGAATACCGATTTGTTTTATCAGTCAGTGTATGAGTTATCAGATTTCCATTATTCCAAAGAAAAGTACGTTCAATCCGATTATTCCCCATAATCAATGTATTCTTCTTTAAATAACCATAAAAAGTGTCTTGAGCCACCACCGTCTTTCCTAAAAGAAATAACAACCCCAACAGAAAAAAAGACTTCTTCTTTCTTCCCCTATTCAAGTGTTTTTCAAACAATAGCTGTACTTTCATCACATTTGTATTTTTAAATTCTGCCGTAAAAGTAGAAACGCTTCTTCACAGATACAGAATTATATATCTCAAAAACATTCTTTTCTGTCTCATAGAAAAGAAACAAAAGAAAAAAATAATATATTTGCAGCATGTATCGTTTGTGGTTTACATTCATTATAATTTTGTTTTCCTGCTTTCATTCTATGACAGCAACAACACATGACAAGCCTTTCTTCTTTCAACATCTGACTATGGAAGACGGGCTTTCCAACAATCATGTATCAGCTATTTTCCAAAGTAAGGACGGAATTTTGTGGCTAGGAACACAAAAAGGACTGAACTGCTATGACGGTCATAATTTCAGGCTCTATAAAAAAAGAGATTCATCCACCGCCAACAGTATTAGAGGAAATGGCATTAAAAAGATTCTTCAAGACCGCGACAATAATATCTGGGTACAACACGAAAAAGGAACGGACGAAATCAATTACATTACCCGAAATGTCCGACATGGATGGGCGCACGACTCTATCGGAAAATCAGTTATCGATATCTGCACTGACTATAATCAACAACTGCTCATCCTCTGCGATCAGGAAGTATGGCAATACATAAAACCGTCACGGTCTTACAAACGACTGTTCACTGCCCCTGAAAACTACTCCCTATTCTCTCTAATAAAAGATAAACAAGGAGGATATTACATTGGTACCCGACAATATGAGGTGCTAAGATGCGACAGCAACTGGAATATCACATCACGAATCCAGTCTGCACTAAAACAAAAAGGTCCGGCAAACAAAGGATTGGTTTTTCCTTTGCACATGGACTCTGAAAACAGACTTTGGTATGGCATAAAAAACCAAAGTATCGAACGGTATACCCCTCAAACAAAGAGTATCACCAAATATAGCTTATCGAATACATCATTTATCAATCCTGACGTACGCGACATGATTGAAATGGATAAAGATTATATGCTTATCGCAACTTTTAACGGTCTTTTCAGATTGGATAAAGAAACCTTGAATCCTTCTCACGTTCTTTCTCCGCAAACAGAAGAAGAGGGCACTTTAAACCATTTCTCGATTTATAGTCTCTACAAAGACAAGCAGAACATTTTGTGGGTAGGTACTAATGCAGGAGGCGTGAATTTTTGTCATCCTTACAATCAACGTTTCAAAACGATCCATCCCAATCTGTTTTTAGGACGCATGGGGATGATACGCAAGGACCAAGAAAACAATATATGGGTAGCTACAGAAGGCGGAGGATTGTTCTCTTACAACCAGCAAACCGGTTATCAGGAAAATTATCTAGTACACGGCAAAGAGAAATCAACCTATTATGCCAATATCCTCAAATCTCTGTTTATTGACGGAGATTCTATCTGGTGCGGCAATCAAAAGGGAGAGATTTTTATTTTCTCCATAAAAAAGAAAAAGTTCTCATTCTACACACGTCTAGGTGACAGTAATATCCTTGCTATTTTTAAAGACTCCAAACAACATATCTGGATTGGCACCAAACAAGAAATTATACAGTTAGCAAAAAATGCCGACGGAAAATATGTCAAACAGTCAACTAGCAGTCTTATTCCCATAGAAGACGTATGTGTCATAGAAGAACTTCCAAACGAAATCATACTGTTCGGTTCCAAAACGAAAGGTATCTATATATACCATACGTCAACCAACCAATGGCAACATCTTGATAATCGTTTCTTTAAACTTCCGGAAGATACCAACATCAGCATAACTTCTTTCTGCAAAACGAAAGACAACCAGATATGGGTGACAACAGAAAATCAAGGGTTGTTCCTATTGGATACGGACTTTCAAATAAAGGAGCATTTATTCCATTCGGGAAACAATTATCTGGAAGATTTGTATCACGTAGCAGAAGGAAAAGAAAACCAGCTATGGCTGATGACCAACAAAAGCATTCTTTTGTATGATACCAATACGCGCCTCATCCGTTCATTTGACAGCCATAACGGACTTAACCTGAAGGACTTCAGTGCCTATTCTTGCTGGATGGATATCAATCGGCAACTGTGGTTTTCGGGCAACCGGGGAATTGCAATGCTGGATACCGAAAATTTTCCACTAAATACATCACGTTCTCCAATCATCTTCACTGATTTATTGGTAAACAACCGTGTTCAACACCCTTTGGCACCCGAATCCGTATTGAAACAGAATTTTAATGAGACTCGGACACTGAGCCTTAATTACAATCAGACTAATATCGCTATCAGTTATACCTGTTCCAATTTCATCTATCCGGACAACAATACCTTTTTTTACAAAATGGATGGTGTAGATGAAGAGTGGATTGATGCCAACAACCGGAAAACGGTATATTACAGTAACTTGCGCCCGGGACATTACCGGTTTCATATCAAAGCCTTCAACAACGACAATATGTTCTGCGGAGAAAAAGAGATAGAAATCATCGTTCTCCCTCCTTTCTGGATACGCTGGTGGGCATTTCTTATGTACGCAGTCATTATATACTTGTTGATACACAGATACGTAATATACCGGCAGAGAAAACAAAGACTAGAGCATGAATTGCATCTGAAACAGATTGAACAACAAAAAGCGGAAGAACTGAATCATGAGCTGCAATTGTTTTTCACCCAAGTGGCACACGAATTTCGTACTCCTTTATCTTTAATATTAAATCCTTTGGACGAAATACAGGATAAAATTATACACATAGCAGGCGTGCAAGAAGCATTGAAACTTATCCGCAGAAATGCACAACGGTTGCTGGCATTGGTCAACGACTTGATGGATTTGCGGAAAATAGAATCCGGAACGAATAAGCTAAACCTTTCTAATTTTGATTTCAACGATTTCACCAAAGAAGTTTATTATACTTTTCAAGGAATTGCCGGACAACGTCATCTGAAATTTTTGTTAAACTTGCCAAATACTCCCATCATGGCTACTTTTGACAGAGAAGCCATGGAGAAGGTACTTTTCAATTTGCTTTCCAATGCTTTCAAATTTACTCCTGAAGGCGGAGAGGTACACCTGTCCGTCACCACAGAAAAAACTGTCGAATCCAAAAGTATCCTGATTGAGATAAAAGATACCGGTATCGGTATCTCGCCCGAAGACGTTGAGAAGATTTTCCGTCCCTTTGCCCTATCACGTAAAGACTTGCATGGGAATATCAGCGGCAGTGGAGTAGGACTGAGTATCACCCGGACAATTATAGAACATCACAAAGGAACCATACAAATTCAAAACAATCCTCCGCACGGGACTTGCATCCATATAGAACTTCCCTGGGTATTCAATCCCCAATACACCATCTCGCCCACTATCATTGAGGAAGAAGACGTGAGAAAGGAAGACATCGGACAATTCCCGCTAAAGGTAAATCTGCTCGAAAAAACTATCTTGCTGGTAGACGACAATCCTGAGATACTGAACTATCTGAAAAAAGAACTTGGAAAATCTTTCAATATACTCACTGCCACCAACGGAAAGGAAGCATTGGGCATGTTACAACAACAGAATATCTCATTAGTGGTGAGCGATGTCATGATGCCCGAAATAGACGGCATCGAATTATGCAAACGAATAAAAACAGACCATAACCTGTCTCATCTCCCCATCATCCTACTCACGGCAAAAGCCATGAATCTGTATATAGAAGAAGGCTTCCAGGCCGGAGCAGACGATTACATCGTCAAACCCTTCAAAGTGTCTACGCTGAAAATACGTATCAAAAATATTCTGAACCGGCAAGAGAAGATGAAAAAGATTTACGGCAAGCAATTATCATTGAAGAGTGCTGGCATAGAAGTAGAATCTATAGATAAAGCTTTTGTTGATAAATACATTGCCATTGTCAAAGAAAACATCTCTAATCCAGATTTCAACATTGACCAACTTTGTAAAGAACTAGCTATAAGCCGGGCCAATTTATATAGGAAAGTCAAAGCAATCACTACCTTATCACCAGCGGAAATGATAAGAAATATACGTTTGGAATGTGCTTCCGAATTATTACGCAACTCACAACTGACTGCCACCGAAATCGCAATACAAGTCGGATTCGGCAGTTACAGCCATTTTAGCGATTTCTTCAAAAGTATATACGGGATATCTCCTAAAAAATACAAAGAACAATACGGAAAATCCTGATTTAACGCAGTTAAGCTGTAAGCGTCTCCGCGTTGCCGTTACTTTTTCCATTTGTCCGGTAACAGTTCCCTAAGCACCTTTTTGTCAGTGTTTGGTTTAATCCCAATAAATCTGTTAAGTATGTCTTTGAAGTAGTCGAATGTGTTTATCCCGTTAAGTCTGCATGAGCACGCCAATGAATATATCAGCGCCGCTCTCTTTGCCCCTTGATGACTTCCGCAGAATAGCGAGTTCTTTCTACTTAAACTGATATACTTGTTTAACCTTTCTATCTCGTTATTATCCAGCTTGTAGTCCGGTTTGAGCACATAATTGCACAATGCCGGATATTCATTCAGGGTATAATTGACCGCCTTGCTCAAATTACTTTTGGGCAGAGTTGTCTTTTTCGTCTGTATTTGCAACAGTTCATCTTTTAATTCGGTTAATATAGGGAGCATATGCTTCTTTCTGTATTCCAGGACTTGTTCGGGTGGGTATTCAGGTGGCATTTTCAAGGTATTTCTCATAGTCGAATACTATCTTCTCCCTTTTTCTGGTGGAAGACAAGCAAGTTCCGATTGTCCCACATATTGTGGGAAAGTATTCTCTAATATTATGGGAAAAGATTCTCTTATTTTGTGGGAACAAATTCCCATAATATCAGAGAATACTTTCCCATAATATATGGGACAAAGAGAATATGTACTTCTCTGATAATAGTTGACTAGTTGTTTCTTTATTCTTGTTATAGGTTGGCAGGAAAGACACTATGAGAAATGAATCCAACAAGTATGAGAAACAGGGTAAAATCGGGGGTATTTGACGGAAAAACTATGAGAAATGCTGTTTTAGAAATCATTTCTCATAGTCTATTCTATTAGTTTTCTGCCACTTATGATTGATGAATGAGAATATGAGAAATGAAAATGAAAAATCGGGTTCTTCGTCAAATTTGGTGGTAAATTCTTTATCTCTTTATTTCCAAGTTAATAATTATCCCTTTTTACTCACTTTCATAAGAAAATATAGGCACTGACTGAATTAGCTAAATGAGCGGAGAAAAACTTACCACCAAATTTGACGAAGAACCAAAAATCGTTTGCAGGGAGCGGTAAAACAAGACGGCAACGCGGAGACGCTTACCGGTACAATGTGAAGGAGGTGAAGAGCGATTTATCTCATCTTTTACGTTTCCAATCACCATAAAACACCGATTCACAATCATCCGGGCTAATGTGAAACCTATGAACCTCCGAAATGCCTCTTTATAGTAGAAACTTCAAAAGACCTCAAAGAAAGAATCAATCAACAGTGTAAAGGTTGAGTCTTGCGGTATCTATTCCATATACGATGACAGGTGCCCCGGTCAATGATATGGTTGCCTTATGATCAGGAGCTCTCAACCGTATTTTCTGTCCAATGACGTTCACCAACTTCAGACTTTCTCCGGCAGCAGGGAGTTCCAACTCCGTGTGCACACGCCATGTATCCACCCAAGGTTCTGGAGACAGGGCATTGTGTTTCTGGATAAACCCTTCCGCTCTATTCCAAAGGACGGCCATCGCCCCGCTGGGAGTGTCGAACAGCAATCCTCTATGATGGCTGTTCTCATCTGGGAATTTAATCCATCCCTTGCATGTTGCCCCGTCCAGTGCTTCGGCAACCGTGCAATAAGCCATCAGTGAAGGCTTAAAGCTAAGATCTCTGTTGATAAGACCGAAGAAATACTCCCGGTTGCCGGCATTCACTCCCAGTTGGTCGAACCAAACTGAATTAAACAATTGGTAATAAAGAGCATTCTTCACTCCTTCCGCCGCTGCCAATATATACGACAAGACTACATTCTCGGCAGAACCACGAGGAGTGTCGTTCCATGAATGATTGGGATAATCCAACGCATAAACCTCCGTCAAATACAGTTCCTTATTTCCGCCATGCTTCTTTATAAAATCATTTGCCAACCGAATGGAAGCGTAATAATTCCAATAAGGATATCCTTTAACCGGTTTCTGATATTTTTTCCACGGAGTAACTACAGGATAATCAGGAGTATAATTTCCTCTACCCGGATGCAATGCAATGCCATCCAACAAGTCCCAACCACCAACCTCTACCAACTTATTCATAAATATTTCATCCCAACCTGCCATACCAAATGAAATCAGTTTAATTGCCTGCCATTCCGGTTTTTCCTGCTGCACCCGGCGAATTGTTTTCAGCCACGCCACATAAGGTTCAAGCAACACAGCGCCTCCGATGCCATCTTTGCTTACGGCAATACCTGCATTATCCATGTTGATTTCATTGCCAAACTCCCATATCCTATTGCCATTGCAAACCATTTTTTCAAGACAAGCACGAACCGTTCTTTTACGCATCTGTTCGTCCCATTCCTTTTTCCAATTAACATTATTATGGAACATCGCCCATATAGAAGGAAAATTTGCCGTATCTCCATTCCGCAACCATTTTACTCCCATTCTCTGCAACAAGCGGCTCAAATTATCCAAATCAGGAATCTCCCAATAGGCAGAAAGCCCCATAATGCTTTTCTCAGGAGAAGAAAAAAACTTATGAGGAGGTAATACGCAAATATTAGTTCTGGAAAAAACTTGCTCACGCCCCTCATTGTCGACCAGAGAGGCTTCTACAAAAAACAAATCCTGTTCTTGCTCCGACCTGAACCGGACAGGCCGAACAACACACTCTCCGCTAGCTAATACCAAAGCTTCGCTCTGTCTGACAACTACATTGCCCTTAAAATCACGTACCCAATAATTTAACCTAAAGTTCTTTTTTTCTTGAGCTGTATTGGTTACGTTAACATTCACTTCCAAAATCTCCAAGGCGTCTTCCCACCAGTTGTAGGTTTTATCCGTAGTCAGAGTCAGTGCAAACGGACGCCCGTGCCATCGTGAGCTGATGACCTCGTAAGATTCGTCTGCCGAAGCAATCACAACAGAAAAGCGAGTATCCAGAACCTTTTCTCCCTGTAGACTTTTCTCAGTAAATACTGTATGTCTGAATCCCTCGTCTTTCCAATTAAGATTAGCAGAATTACCTTTGTTATACGCCAAACATATCTTATAATTGCCGTTCCGAAAAGGAACAAATTTTGCATCAAACTCTTCAATGGGAAGTCCACCTTCAGAATGACGTTGCCAAAGACCTGTTTTCGCTACAGGCAGTTCCCGGCTCCGCTCCCCTAATAAAACGAAACGGAATTGGGAACCGCCCCATTTCTTTTCTACATATTCTTCGGGCATCCCACTAACAGTATAATGGACATCTACCGCAGAAGGACGTGCTATATAAGTACCCGTAAGCACCAGCGTTTCCGGAATTTTCCGTCCTCTGCTATCTCTTTCGGGAAACGTAAAACGGGCACGAATAGCCTGACAACCATCCTCCTCCACCATTTCATAAGTACACGCTTCCGGAGCAATCGCCGGCGACCATCCCAATCTCATACTCCCCAACCGGACAAGCTTTTCCGATTGCTTATTCATAACAAATATTTCGTCAAAGCCGGATGCTTGAAGAATATAACTTGCAGTTTCAATCCTACAAGTCTCCATAGCATATATGGAATTATTGCCTAAGCAAAACAGCATACCGACATATATAAACGACCACAAGAGGACCTTTAAAAGAATTTTATTCTGTCTTTCCATTGATAACTACGGTTTTTTATAGATTTTCATTGCATAACCTCCACCAGGTGCCATAGATATCTTCAGTTTCCTGTCTGCAGGAATATCAATCACCTCTTTTACATAATCGGATGCCACTCTGTGAGCATTTGCTCCATCACGATAGACTTCCGCTGCAAACGCACCTTCACCGATAAACGACAAGTCAAGTGTCAACGTGCGTTCATCCCAATTAGTCATTGCTCCCACATACCAGTCTTTTCCTTTCTGACGGGCAATTGCCACATATTTCCCGATAGCCCCATCCAAAGATATTGTATGATCCCATACAGTGGGAATTGAAGTTATAAAACTCGTACATTCCGCTTCACGCTCATACATAGAAGGACTGTCACACAGCATACTCAAAGGAGATTCAAAAACTACATACTCCGCCAACTGACGACAACGGGTTCCTTGACTCATCGGCTCCTCAGTAATATAGCGGAAATTCTTTTTATTTGCGTTACGCATGGCACCTTGCGTATAATCCATAGGTCCGGCAAGCATACGGATAAACGGAATAGTCACATCATAGGTCACCTGATCTATATTATTACTAGTGAACTTTAATTGTTCAAGCCCATGCACTCCCTCAAAATTAAGTACATTCGGATAAGTCCGGTTTAATCCTGTCGGCTTATAAGCTCCATGAAAATCCAGCAATAACCGATGTTTTGCAGCAATCTTCGCCGCTTTATAGTAAAATTCAACCATCGGCTGGTCATCCCTGTCCATAAAATCAACCTTAAAACCTTTTATTCCTAACTCGGAATAATGCTTGCAGACTTTCTCCAAGTCGCGATTAAAGGCATAATATCCCGCCCATAAAATTAACCCGACATTACGGGAGGCGGCATAATCTATCAGTTTCTTCAAATCAACTTCCGGTACTACCTGAAAAAGGTCTGCCTTCAAATTCACAGCCCATCCTTCATCCAGAATTACATATTCAACGCCATGACGAGAAGCAAAATCAATATATGCCATATAAGTTTCATTATTAACTCCGGTCTTAAAATCAACTCCTTTCAAATTCCAGGCATTCCACCATTCCCAGGCAACTTTTCCCGGACGTATCCATGATATATCCTTCACGCGCGAGGGAGCAGCAAGCTTATAGACCATATCATTATCTGCCAATTCTTTATCATTCTCGGAAACAACAACAATACGCCAGGGAAATACAGCATAAGCCTGGCAACTAGCGATATAAGGTTCGCGCACTTGTATCACTTCCTGCAAGGAATTATATCCTCCTTGCCTTTTCTCCTTGGGATAAGGAGCATATACTCCCTCCAATGCGTTCCGATCTTTCGTTTTAGCCAGAAACATACCAGGATATTGCTCCAAATCAGCCTCAGCAATACATAATTTACGATTATCACCTGTCTCAACAACTATAGGAGAAAATAACAGTTTATGAGGATTCATCCGGCTAATGGGTTCATAAGTATATATATTCTCAAATGAATTAAAGAACTGCTTCTCACGGTCTTCGCTTCTAGTACGGACATACGGTATGTAAGCATTCCGGTCCGTCTGGAAATGAAAACGCGCTTCTTCCGACGCTACCGTAAAAGGCTTATTCCCGCTTGATACAAAACGATAGGCCATACCTTCATTATACATCCTGAAAATAAGGTTAAAACCATTCTTAAAAACCAATGTCATCTCATTGAAATGGTCAGTAACGGCAGCACGTTTATAAAAAGGAGAAGCTATCGTCTTATTCACCGTATTATTACGCACAGACCGTACTTTTGAGTTTGGTCCCCACACCTCTCCGTCTCCCAATGTCATAGAAATAGAAGAAGGATAAATCAAAGTATCACCTTTATGCAACAATGCATAAGAAAGGACATTCCCCGTTTTTACAGAAACCTTCAGTTGTTTGTCAGGAGAAAATACTTCATAGTGTTTCTGACTCCATCCCAAAGTAGCCAAAAGCAGAAACAGAGAAATTAATGTAATGTTTTTCATATTCATTCTTATAACTTAGTTTTAAATGATTGAGAGCAAAACTATACATTTGATTCCTTGCCAACAAATGCTGCAAGACTAAATTTCGGGTATGAGACGATTCCGCAAGTTTTTGAGACGCACGCCTTTCTTATCTATGTTTATAAGCCCTACTTTTGTAAGCATCATTACAGAAAATCATAATCACTATTCAATCAAAAAATAAAATGAGAAAGTATATTGTTTATATCCTCTTACTTATTAACTGCAACATATTGCAGAATGACTTATCGGCACAACCTATAAAAAAAGATTATAGCCGACAAGTAGATTCTCTTCTTCAACAAATGACGTTGGAAGAGAAAGTCGGACAGATGATCCAATACTCCAATGACAAACTCCAGACAGGTCCTACCATCAAAAACCAAAATCATGTAGAAGAAATAAAAAAGGGAATGGTTGGTTCGATGTTCAACATCATTACAGTAGAACGCGCCAGACAGTATCAGGATTTGGCTATGCAATCACGCCTCAAGATTCCTTTGATATTTGGTTTGGATGTTGTGCATGGAATGAGGACTATCTTCCCCATTCCATTAGGAGAAGCTGCCAGTTTTGACCTGAAAATGATAAAGAAGACCGCCCGGATAGCCGCTTCCGAAACGTCAGCATACGGTATTCATTGGACCTTTGCGCCAATGGTAGATATAGCCAGAGATGCCCGTTGGGGAAGAGGTATGGAAGGAGCAGGCGAAGATACATGGTACGGAAGCCAGGTAGCCAAAGCACGCATAGAAGGCTTTCAGGGAACAGACTATTCCCGACAGAATACAGTTCTTGCCTGTGCCAAACATTTAGCTGCATACGGTGCTGCTCTCGCCGGAAAAGACTACGCGGAAGCCGATATTTCGGATGCTACACTCCATCAAGTATATCTCCCTCCCTTTCATAGCGCTGTAAAAGCTGGTGTAGCTACGTTAATGACAGGATTCAATGAAATAAACGGTATTCCGGCTACTGCCCACAAATATCTTCAAAATGAGCTATTAAAAGAAAAATGGGGATTTAAAGGTTTTACCGTAAGCGATTGGGGTTCCATTGGAGAAATTGCCCGACACGGAATAGGCAAAGACAACAAAGATGCTGCCAGAATTGCCGTCATAGCAGGATGTGACATGGATATGCACTCCATGTCTTATAAAAGAAATCTGGTTGACCTTGTAAACGAAGGCCAAGTAGATGTAAACCTGATAAACGATGCCGTAAAACGAATACTGACATTGAAATACGAATTAGGGCTATTTGACGATCCTTATTGCTATAACAACAGATATCAGGAACTAAGCGATAAGAAGATAATCAAGGAACATAGAAAATCAGCACGCCTGATGGGAAGCAAGTCAATCGTCCTTCTCAAAAACAATCAAGTCCTTCCTATACAGCCGCATATATCCAACATTGCATTAGTCGGTCCTCTCAACAAAGCCTCCAAAGATATGTTAGGCAATTGGAAAGCAGTAGGAGACGAAAAAGAGGTTGTGACAGTCGATAAGGGTTTACGTAACGCTATCCCACACGCACAAATAAGTTATATCGAAGGATATGATTTGGAAAATAATGAACTCAAACCATTACCGGCATTAGACCGCTTCGACATGATCATTGTAGCGGTAGGAGAAAGAGCAATGGAATCAGGAGAAGCAAGATCAAAAGTTGATATCAACATCCACAAAAATCAACAGTTACTAGTGAAACAATTAAAAGAAAAAAGCAACAAACCGGTTGTAGCACTTATAATGGGAGGACGACCATTGATTTTTTCAGATATGGAACCTTATGCCGATGGCATACTAATGACTTGGTGGTTGGGATCCGAAGCAGGGAACTCGGTTGCAGATGTACTCACCGGAAAATATAATCCTTCAGGAAAACTACCGGTTACTTTTCCCAAACAAGTAGGTCAATGTCCTATTTATTATAACCAGAAACGAACCGGAAGACCTTGGATTCCTAATAATTTATATGTCAGCGGTTACTGTGACGAAACAGCTTTACCTGCCTATCCCTTTGGTTTCGGATTAAGCTACACACAATTTGAAATAGACACCCCAGTACTTGAGAAAGAGAAATATTTTTTTAACGAACCTATTAAGGTAAAAGTAAAAGTCAGAAATAACGGAAAACACAAAGGAATAGAAACCGTACAACTCTATTTACAAGATGTCGTAAGTTCCATTACACGTCCTTTCATAGAGCTTTGCGGTATCCGACAAGTAGAATTAGCACCTAAAGAAGAAAAAATAATCGAATTCACTCTGTTTACGGAAGATCTTTCATTTTACAACCATGAAAAAGCATTCATTACTGAACCCGGCGAGTTTAAACTATTTGCAGGTAATAGTTCCGACAACCTACGGGCTACCTCCTTTGAATTACTGGAGACACGAATATCTTCCAACAAATAGCCTGACTTCATTCTGATATACAACATAATAACTGAAATAAATAACATTTATGAGAACTAAAAAGCACATCATCCTAACGTTATTGTCACTCATCCTGGTAAATCAAAACAGTTGGTCTCAGGAGCTTATCACAAATGTCTATGGACGCAACTATCAACTATTGAACGGCAAATGGAATGCAATCATAGACCCTTATGACCAAGGCATCCGAATGGGTATGTTTAAGAATAAAAAGCCTATGGGTAAAACTGATTTTTATGAATACTCATTTGAGGAAGGTTTAATTTTGAACGTTCCTTCCGACTGGAACTCTCAGATTCCCGAACTTAAATTTTATGAAGGAACAGTCTGGTATGCCCGCCATCTGGACATCAAGAAAAAGGAAAACGAAAGATTGTTATTATACTTCAATGCAGTCAGTTATCGTTGTAAAGTGTACCTAAACGGGAATGAAATAGGTCAGCACGAAGGAGGGTTCACTCCTTTTCAAATAGATATAACTGATAAAGTTAAAGAGAATGACAATTTTCTGGCTGTAGCAGTGAATAACACCCGAACCAAAGATGCAATACCCGCCATGTCTTTCGACTGGTGGAATTATGGAGGAATTACAAGAGATGTCATGCTTGTAACAGTTCCTCAAAAGTATATTAAAGATTATTTTATCCAGTTGGATAAATTCAATTCTGATAAAATCAATGCGCATATTTCTTTGTCAGATAAAAAAGAGGGGCAGAAAATAATACTTGAAATACCGGAACTGAAAGTAAGAAAAGAATTAGTAACAGATCTTTCAGGTAGCGCACAACTCTCTTTCACAACCCGAAAGTTACAACGTTGGTCACCCGAATCTCCCAAACTATATACAGTCGTTATTTCATCCGATTCCGATAAAATAGAAGAAAAGATTGGATTTCGTAATATCTATGTGAAAGAAGAAGATGTTTATCTAAATGGCGCCCCCATCTTCATGCGAAGTATAAGCTTCCATGAAGAAATACCACAACGCAAAGGACGCGCTTTTTCAGAAAGCGATGCAATCATGCTATTATCGGAAGCAAAAGCATTAGGAGCTAACATGATTCGTTTAGCTCATTATCCCCAAAACGAATACATCGTAAGAAACGCTGAAAAAATGGGGTTTCTTTTATGGGAAGAAATTCCTATCTGGCAAGGAATAGACTTTGGTAATGAACAAACCAAAAATAAAGCCGGTACAATGATTAAGGAAATGATCATGCGTGATAAGAACCGATGTGCTCTTATATTTTGGGGAGTTGCCAACGAAACAGCCACTTCCGAACCTCGTAACCAATTCCTCAGATATTTAATTAATTGTTGCCATGAATTGGATACTACCAGACTCATTACTGCCGCATTTGATCTGGCAAGGTATAATCAAGAAACAAAAGCCTTCGAGATGAAAGATCCATTCATAAAAGAACTGGATGTGGTTGCAATCAATAAATATATGGGATGGTATCACAATTGGCCTGCCAAACCTGAGCAGGTAAAATGGAATATCGCATCTGGACAACCTCTCATTATATCAGAATTCGGAGGGGAAGCGTTGTATGGGAAAAAAGGCAAAGTTGATATCAAAAGTTCATGGAGTGAAGATTATCAGACGCAATTATATCTGGATAATTTAAAAATGTTCAGCCATATTCCTAATCTACGCGGAATATCTCCATGGATCTTATTTGATTTTCGCTCTCCTTTTCGCTTTCACCCCAATCAAGGAGGTGAATGGAATCGCAAAGGCTTAGTATCCGATCAAGGATACCGTAAAAAAGCTTGGTATATCATACGGGATTATTACAGTAGTTTTAATAAGAATTAGCGAACGTCTTATAAAATAATGGAACGAAATACATGAGGATGAATTATTTATCAAATATTAGTTTTGACACAGGGATATTCCTAAAATAATAAAATTTAAGGCAACTAATTCATTGCGAGTTAG